>QNCL01000007.1 GCA_003645805.1 Candidatus Omnitrophota bacterium | reverse complement strand
GCAATAATCTTATCAGCAACCCCGTACCACATTCAAAATTAGACTCGGGTGAGTTAATACCGGCAATATAAGGCTCTACTACCAACTCCAGATCCTCACTCATCAGCCTCCTTAAACCTCCTTCCATTTCTATATTCTGGAATAAAGACTCGGTATTAAAACCTAAACGCAAACCTACAGGAAATACCTCATAATCATCCTTCTCCTCCAATCTTGCACATCCTCTACCTGTAAAAAACCCTATCTCCTTCATCTTTATCTTCTTCTCGGAAGTAAAACCTTCTTGTGAGCAAAGAAGCACAAGCAGAAAAACTATCCCATAAGTCTTTAAAATCTTCTTTCTCATTTCTTCCTCCCAAAAAAACCAAAAACAGAACCCGAGAAAAGTAAAATTTCAGAAAACCTCTATTAAAATCTTAGAGTAAACCCGACTCCATACTCGGTAGAGTTGTTCTCTGGTTCTATCCAGGTAATCCCCAGAGGATCTGTGGTGCTCTGAGAATCCTCTATACTCCAATATCTGATAAAGCACCTCAACCTATACTCCACCTCCTCTGCTTTTCTATAAAACTCTATATTCCCCCGACATCCATACCCCTTATCCTGTTCATTCTCAATATCATAATAACCGGGCACATCTGCTAAGTGACTCTGCACATTCCCTTTCCAAAAATAGTCATACTCCAGACACATCTGCACCCCTGTCTCTTCATCTATCTTGCTACTTACCTTTATACCAACAGGAGTATAGGTATAACTTATCTCCCTCTCATAACCCCATGCTCCTGTAGAGGTGGTTCTGCCCGACATATCATCGTTCAGATACCTGTAGCCTAATCCTATATAAGGTAGAATATTAACTTGCTGAGAAATAAAGATTTGATACCCTCCCCATCCTCTAACCTCCCAGATGTAATCATCGATGTCCTTCATACTTCCTGAAGAAGAGGAGGAGTAGTCCATTTTACCATAAGCATACCTTCCTTCTCCTCCGAATACAAAGTTGCTATAATCATAATAAGTATAGGAACCGACAACAGCAGTCATTATCCCTTTCTGCTCCATTACCCCCGGTTCTTCATAGTGGATATAGGAAACCTCTGGTGCTATATCCCATATCTCTCTTTTTCTTTCTTGAGCAAAGAGAGGTGGGCTTAAAAGGATAAATAAAAGCATAAAAAAATAGATAAGCAAAGTCTGTTGTCTTGAAAGAAGCAAAACTTCCTTTTTCCTTCCTCTGCTCTTCACCTTTTCCTCCTTCAGTCTTTGTGAGCAGAAATAAATCCTTCTCCTGTTCTAAATTAACTACTTCTTTAGATTCTGTAAACTGCGCCTGCAAAACTTGAGAGCAAAGCGATGGGCTTCATCGCGCACATACTGCAGGATTGGCTTGGAAGCGCTGAGCAGTTCTTTAATCTCTCTGTTTACTCCCTTAAAGATTATCTCGTCCCTATTCTCCTTGCCTTTTACTATTCCTAAAACAGGAGTAGAAACCCCTGCTTGTATCAGGAGATTATAAACCGCCTCCACCTGAGCCTTGCCTCCATCGATCAGAAACAGGTCTGGATATCTCCATTCCTTATGCTTTAGTCTTCTCTCTATTACCTCCTTTAACGCTCCTACATCATCCTGCGCTTTACTCTCTTTTATTTTGAAAATTCTATATTCTTCTTTGATTGGCTGATTGTCTTGAAAAACAACCATTGAACCATATCTTCCCCTACCGGCAAAATGTGAGATGTCATACCCCTCTATCTTCAGCCCTGCAGAAGTTATCTCTTCCTGCAACTCTTCGCGGGTAATCAAGGAACTATCCTCTATCTCCTGCAAAACCTTGAGTTTCTCAGGGCTCTCCTTCTCTAAATTCCTTACCACTTTTTCTCTTTCCCCTCGCAAGAACAAAAGCAGGTTATGAATAATCCTTTGGTAATCCGTTGCAGAAATCTTGCCTATACACGCTCCTTTACAGAGTCCTATTTGGTAGTAGAAGCAAGGACGATTAGCGTTGGGAGAACTGCAGTAGGGGAATATCTTGCGTAGAAGGAAAAGAACCTTTTTTGCCACAGAGTAACTTTGATAAGGACCGAAAAGATGAAAATTGGAAGGGGGATATTTCTCTATTTGCTTGCCTCTTATCAGAATAGGAAAAGGAAACTCTTTCACCTTAAAATCGGGAATAGCAATATACACAAATGAGCGATCATCCTTCTGTCTAACATTGTATATTGGCCAATACCTCTTGATAAGATTTGCCTCCAGTATCAAAGCCTCCAGCACGGTCTCTGTAGGAATATATTCCAGTTTCTTGCTTTCCTCAAGAAGTTTAATCACCTTTTTACTTCTGCTACTGAAATAACTCTTTATCCGCTTTCTTAATGAACCCGCCTTCCCTACATAGAGCACTTTCTCTTTATCCTTAAACAGATATACTCCTGGAGCATCGGGAAATCTCTGCGCATATTTTAGCACCTCTTCCTTCATTTTTTCTCCAATACCCTCCTTAGAAACCTTCCAGTATAGGAAGTCTTGCTTTTGACTATCTCATAAGGAGAACCGCAAGCAACTATTCTCCCTCCTTTATCTCCACCTTCCGGACCAAGGTCTATAACCCAATCTGCACTCTTGATAACATGGAGATTGTGTTCAATTACCACCACTGTATTCCCTTTATCCACCAACCTCTGAAGCACTTGCAGAAGAGACTTTACATCCTCATAGTGGAGCCCTACCGTGGGCTCATCTAACAAATACAGGGTTTTATAAGCAAAAGGCTTGTTCAACTCCCGGGCTAACTTTATCCTTTGCGCTTCCCCTCCTGAAAGAGTGGTAGCACTCTGCCCTAATTCAATATAACCTAAACCTACTTCCTGAAGCAATTTTAGTTTCTCGGCAATGGGTGGAATATCTTCAAATAATCTGTAGGCTTCATCTACTGTAAGATTGAGCAAATCATAGATATTCTTTCCTTTATACCTCACCTCCAGAGTCTGACTATTAAACCTCTTTCCTCCACACACCTCACACTCAATAGAAAGAGAAGGGAGAAAATGCATCTCTACTACCTTGTAGCCTGCACCTTGACAAGCCTCACATCTTCCGCCTTTTACATTAAAAGAGAAACGGGAAGGGGTATACCCTCTTTCTCTTGCCTCCTCTAAAGACGCAAACAACTCTCGAATAGGGGTAAAAACTCCGGTATAGGTCGCTGGATTAGAACGAGGGGTCCTGCCTATAGGAGATTGACTAATCTCCACTACCTGTGTTAAATGCTCTGCTCCCTCAATACGCGAGACATCCCTTAAAGGCATATTTGTCTTATATAAAACCTTGGGTAGATTATCAGCAATAATCTCAAAGAGGCTTGATTTCCCGCTTCCTGAAACTCCGCTAACACAAACAAATCTCCTCAACGGAATCTCCACTCTTATACCCTTTAGATTATTCTTTCTGCAATTAAACAAAATAAGTCTGTCCTTTGCTTCTCCCCTATGCAAAGGAACCTCTATCTTTCTCTCCCCGCGCAGATACTCCAAGGTCAAAGAAGAACAGTTTGATTCCAGAAGTTTTTTTGTTTCTCCTTCTGCCACTACCCTTCCTCCTTGTTTTCCTGCGCCCGGACCTAAATCTATAAGGTAATCGCTCTCCTTTATTGTGCGTTCATCGTGCTCGGTGAGGATTATTGTATTTCCTAAATCTCTTAAACTCTTCAATATCCGCAATAACTTCTCTGTATCCCTCTCATGCAAACCTACTGTTGGTTCGTCCAAGACATATAATGTGCCTGAAAGTTTTGTTCCCAACTGAGAAGATAGCCTAATCCTTTGAGCCTCTCCTCCTGAAAGAGTCCCTGCTTCACGGTTAAGGGTAAGATAGTCCAGATCTACTTGCTTGAGAAACTCCAGGCGGGAGATAATTTCGGCTATCAACTCAAAAGCAATCTCATACTCTACAGGGCTCAACTTCTCCAGAAGGGCATTAAAGAAACTGAGAGCATCATTGATAGAAAGAGCGCATATCTGATAAATATTCTTTCCGCTTACCTTTATTGAAAGTGCCTCCGGCCGCAGCCTCTGCCCTTTACACTGTGGACAAACCTTATCCGAAAATACATCCTCTTTCCCCAATCCGTGACAGTATTCACATGCACCGTAAGGAGAATTAAAAGAAAACAAACGCGGTTCAACCTCAGGAAAGGAAAAACCATCTCTCGGGCAAGTATGTAGGGCAGAAAGGAGGACTTCCTCGCTTTTTCTCCCGGAAGAAAACAGAATATTAACCAAGCCTCTGCTCATATGCAAAGCAACCTCCACTGCTTCAAACAACCTATTTCTATCCATCCTCTTCAGTCTATCGGTGACAATCTCAATGGTATGTGTGCGATAACGAGAGAGTTCTATCTTATTATGCAGGGAGCAAAACTTCTTATCTACCCTTGCTTCATCAAAACCTTTGCGGAGATATTCGGAAAACAAATGCGAATATTCTCCTTTTCTCCCCCATACCACTGGCGAAAGGATAATCACCTCCTCACTCTGCAGACTTCTGTATTTCTCTTCGGCTATCTTCACCATCTCCTCTAAAGAGAGTTTCTTTATTTCCCTCTGGCAATGCGGACAGTATAGTTTGCCAATGCGCGCAAATAACACTCGCAGATAGTCATATATCTCTGTAAGCGTGGCTACAGTGGAACGCGGGTTAGTAGAGAGCACCTTTTGAGGGATGGCAATCGCAGGCGAAAGCCCTTCAATCTCCTCTACATCGGGTTTTTTCAACTCCCCTAAAAACTGCCGTGCATAAGGAGAAAGTGATTCTATATACCTCCTTTGTCCCTCTGCAAAGATGGTATCAAAGGCTAAAGAAGATTTCCCGCTCCCTGACACACCACTGAAAACAATCATCTTGTTGCGCGGAATGTTAAGGGAGATGCTCTTCAGGTTGTGCTCACGGGCATTCTTTATTCTTATAAACTCCTTCTGCATCTCAGTCTTCCATTTCTTCTCTTTCTATCAATTCTCTCACCTCTTTCCTTACTGTCTGAGGCTGCTTATGATATCTTCTATTATACTCCAGTTGAATCCTTCTTCTCCTTCTTACCTCCTCTATTGCCTTTCTTAAAGAAGTGGTAAGGTTATCTGCATAAAGGATTATCTCCCCCCGCACATTGCGCGCGGCTCTACCCATTGTCTGAATAAAAGCAGTCTCACTGCGTAGAAATCCCTCTCGGTCTGCATCCAGAATGGCTACCAGAGAAACCTCGGGTAAATCCAGTCCTTCACGCAGAAGATTTACCCCTACCAGAATACTGAACTCTCCTTTACGAAAGGCGGTAAGAATCTCTGCTCTCTCTAATGTTTTTGTCTCTGAATGCATATAGCGAGCAGGGAAGCCTTTGGAGTTTAAGAACTCTGTTAACTCCTCGGCTATCCTTTTGGTAAGGGTATTTACTAAAATCCTCTCCTTTCTCTCTATTATTCGCTCTACCTCCTTTAAAAGGTCGTCTATCTGTGAAACCTCTTTTTTCTTATCGTATACTGGTTTTACTCTAACCTCAGGGTCAAGAAGGTAGGTAGGGCGAATAATCTGCTCTACTATCATCTCAGAATTTGCTTTCTCAAACTCTCCCGGAGTAGCAGAGGTAAAGATAACCTGGTCAACCCTCTTTAGAAACTCGTCAAACCTCAAGGGTCTATTATCCAGAGCAGAAGGCAAACGCCAACCGTATTCTATCAACATCTCCTTCCTTTTTCTATCTCCTTCATACATTGCCTTAATTTGGGGAAGGGTGATATGAGATTCATCGATTATAGTCAAAAAATCTGGTTTGCCTCCTTTACCTTGCGGAAAATAGGAAAGAAGGGTCTCGGGTGGCTCGCCAGGCAATTTTCCTAACAGATGGCGTGAGTAGTTCTCTATTCCATGGCAGTAGCCCAAAGCCCTTATCATTGCCATATCCGTCTTTGTCCTCCTCTGTAAGCGCTCAGCCTCTAAAAACCTTCCCTCTTTATGAAAATATCTTATCCTTTCTCTTAATTCATCTTCTATATCCCTCATTGCTCTCTCCAGTTCATTCTCCCAAACAATAAAGTGCTTTGCCGGGAAGATGATCAGTTGTTCAACATCCTCTATTTTCTCGCGCCTCAGTCTATCTATCACACTCAAAGACCTTACTCTCTGGTCGGTTAGGTCGATGCGATAGATTACATCCTCGGAGGGTGGCATAACCTCTATTACCTCTCCTCGCGCCCTAAATCTTCCTTTTTTTAACTCCAGATCATTTCGTTCATATTGTATTCTTACCAGATGCTTCACCAAGTCTCCGCGAGTGATAACCTTGTTTTTCTCCAAATAGATGGCTCGTTCAAAGTAATTAGTAGGTAAGCCCAGATTATAGATACAGGAAACAGAAGCAATTACTATTGTATCTCTTCTTTCCATCAAACTGGATGTAGCCAGATGTCTCAGCGCTTCTATCTCTTCGTTTATCACCGCCTCCTTTGCAATATAGGTATCTGTGCTTGGAAGGTATGCCTCGGGTTGATAATAGTCATAATAGGAAACAAAATAGCAAACTTTATTGTGGGGAAAAAAAGACTTATACTCTCTATAAAGCTGTGCAGCCAATATCTTATTTGGGGAAATTACCAGAACAGGTTTATTAACCTTCTCTATCACATTAGCAATGGTAAAGGTCTTCCCGCTCCCTGTTACCCCCAACAGGGTCATAAACCGAGCGCCTTTCTTATAACCTTTTATAAGTTCTCTTATTGCCTTTGGCTGATCTCCTGCAGGAGAAAAGTCGGCTACCAACTTGAAATCCATCTTAACTCCTTTCTTACAACAAATAATATTTTAACCTGAATTTCTCTCAGGAGCAAGCCCTATTTGCCACCTTTACAATTCTCCTCTTTTAGATTATAATAAGAAATTTGGAGGTAGAGATGCGTACCTATTTAGATTGCTTTCCTTGCTTTCTAAAACAAGCGCTTGAAGCAGGAAGGATTGCCGGGATAAAGAGAGAGGATGAACAGAAAAGACTTTTGTGTACCATAGTTAGAGAAATAGAGAAGTTCTCTCTAAAAGCAAGCCCTCCGGAGATAGGGAGGATTGTGCACTTCTGGGTAAGGAAGTCCTCTAAAAACCCTGATCCCTTCAAGGAGATCAAGAAGCAAAGTAATCACCTTGCCCTTAAACTCTATCCGGAATTAAAAAAAGAGATAGAAAACTCTGCACATAAACTCTTAAAAGCGGTGAAACTATCTATTGCGGGGAATGTTATTGACTATGGAGCAAACCATCTCTCTCCTTCCCTTGACAAATCCCTGGACTCCCTATCTGCTCATCTTAAAAAAACACTTAAAGAGATAGAAAACCAATCACTCTCCTGCTTTGAAAAGTTTGCCAAGGCTTTAAAACGGGCTTCTATTATCCTCTATCTTGCCGATAATGCAGGTGAAGTAGTATTTGATAGATTGCTCTTGGAGGAATTAGTTTCTTTAAAAAAGCAGGTTATCTTTGCTGTCAGAGGTGCACCGATAATCAATGATGCTCTGATAGAGGACGCTTACTTCTGTCAGATTGATAGGTATGCTCAGATTCTCTCTAACGGGTCAGATGCTCCGGGAACGGTGCTAAATCTCTGTTCGCCAGACTTCATAGAGGCATACCAAAAAGCAGATTTGGTGATCAGTAAAGGACAGGGGAACTTTGAAAGCCTTTCCGAGGAGAAGAAACAAATATACTTCTTGCTCAAAGTAAAATGCTCTGTCCTTGCTCAGAATATAGGAGCAAAAATAGGTTCGGCAGTACTTATAGGAAGAGATGGAGATTGAAGAAAGGAAAAAGATAGCCATAGAAGCGGTCAGAAGAATAGGTAAACTGTTAAGGGAAAATTTTGGAAAATTTCTAAATATAGAAGGGAAAGGAGATAGAACTCTGGTAACAAATATTGATCTTGAAGCAGAGAAGATTATTGTCCAGCGAATCAGAAAAACCTATCCTCAAGACGATATTCTCTCCGAAGAAAACATCTATCATATCCCTAACTCAGATTATAAATGGATAATTGATCCCCTTGATGGAACACATAATTATATCCACCAGATAGAGATATTTGGTGTCTCTGTTGCTCTTGCCTTTAGAGGAGAGGTGGTATTGGGAATCATCTACATTCCTCTCTCTGAGGAGTTATATATCGCCCAGAGAGGCAAAGGAGCATATCTTAATGGAAAAAGGATAAGGGTTTCTCAAAGAAAGGTAAAAGAAGCCACTCTTATCTTCGACAGCAGTATTCGCCAGCAAAAAGAGCCGATGTTGAACTGCCTAAAGGAAGTGGCGGATAATGTATTTAACATTCGTATGTTTGGCTCAACTGCACGCAGTCTCTCCTACATCGCCGAGGGGAAAGCGGATCTGGAGATAGAATACAACGATAAAGTCTGGGACTTTGCTGCTGGATTGCTTCTTGTGGAAGAAGCGGGAGGAAAAGCAACAACCCTTGAAGGGGGAAGATGGTCACTCAACACTGAAGGCTATATAGCCTCTAATGGACTAATCCATAACTCTGTACTCAAGATGATAAACAATGTTAGGTAAGCGAGAAAAATACTGGCAGGATTATTGGGAGAAGATAGGGTTATTTGAGCCTGATCTAAAACATCCAAAAAGGAAATACTATTGTCTGATGATGTTTCCTTACCCCTCAGCGGCTCTGCATATTGGGCATATGCGCAATTATATCCTTGGAGATACCCTTGCTCGCTATAAGATAATGCAGGGCTTTGATCTCTTTACTCCTATGGGCTGGGATGCCTTCGGCTTGCCAGCAGAGAATGCGGCGATAAAAAACAATATCCATCCTGCTCAATCCATTGCTAATAATATTCGCAGAATGAAAAAGCAGTTGAGAAACTGGGGAGTAGGTTATGCCTGGAGCAAGGAAATAAACTCCTCTTCTCCTGAATACTATAAATGGACACAATGGCTATTCCTTCAGTTATACAAAAAAGGCTTGGCTTACCGTAAAAAAGCAAAGGTCAACTTCTGCCCCTCCTGCCAAACTGTCCTTGCCAATGAGCAAGTGGTAGAAGGTAAATGCGAACGCTGTTCCGCTGAGGTAGAACAAAAAGAACTGGAACAGTGGTTCCTCAGAATCACCGCTTATGCCCAGAGATTACTGGACGATCTAAGCCTACTCCCTCATTGGCCAGAGAGGGTAAAAACAATGCAGAGGAATTGGATCGGAAGAAGCGAAGGCGCAATTATCCGATTTCCTCTTTCCAATCTCTCTAATTATATTGAAGTCTTCACTACCCGTGCAGATACTCTCTTTGGATGCACCTATCTCGCTCTTTCCCCAGAGCACCCGATAATTCCTGAGATGAAAGCAAATATTAAAAACTTCACCCAGGTGGAAAAGTATATTGAGCAGACAAGAAAGCGATCTCTCTCTGCCCGAGACAATCTAAACAAAGAAAAGAAAGGAATAGAAATAAAAGGAATAAGAGCAATAAATCCGGTAAACAATCAAGAGATTCCTATCTGGATTGCTGATTATGTGCTTATGGAATACGGCTCGGGAGCAATAATGGCTGTCCCTGCCCATGATCAGAGAGATTACGAGTTTGCTCAAAGATACAACCTGCCTATCAAAGAGGTAATAAAAGGAGAAAGTCAGGAAAAAGGAAAGGCTTATGAAGGTGATGGGGTGTTGATAAACTCAGAGAGGTTTAGTGGACTAAATAGTAAAGAGGGAAGGAAGGAAATTATTGCTTATCTGGAGAAAAATGGACAGGCAAAGAGAAAGGTTCTTTACCGTCTGCGCGATTGGCTCATCTCTCGCCAAAGATACTGGGGCACACCCATTCCCATCATCTACTGCTCAAAGTGCGGAATTGTGCCTGTGCCAGAGAAAGACCTGCCCGTGCTTCTCCCTCAGAATGTGGACTTTAAACCAAAAGGTGAGTCTCCCTTGAAGAGAAACAAAGAATTTATGCACACTATCTGCCCCCAATGCCATTCTCCTGCCCAAAGAGAAGCGGATACAATGGACACATTTATCGATTCCTCCTGGTATTATCTAAGATACCTCTCTCCGCATAACCAGAAACAGGCTTTTGAAAAAGAGATGGTTGACCAATGGCTACCTGTGGATCAGTATATTGGAGGGGTAGAGCATGCCATTCTTCACCTGCTTTATTCTCGCTTCATTACTAAGTTCCTCTATGATTGCAAATTGATCAACTTTCAAGAGCCATTCAGTTCCCTGTTTACCCAGGGAATGGTGGTGAAAGATGGGCTGAAGATGTCTAAATCAAAAGGAAATGTTGTCTATCCTGACCCTCTTATAGAAAAATATGGAGCAGATGCAGTAAGGATGCACATCCTTTTTCTTGCCCCGCCTGAGAAGGATATAGAGTGGGATAGTAGAGGAATAGAAGGAATGAGTAGGTTTCTGAAGCGGGTAGAGAGATTAATATCCACCTGCACACAAAAAGAGGAAATAGAAGAAGAGGTGCGCAGGAGGACGCACCAGACAATCAAAAAGGTCAACAAAGATATAGAGAACTTCCATTTCAATACCGCTATCAGCGCCATTATGGAACTGCTTAACTACCTTCTGCATTGTTCTTCTCTGGATAAGTCCACAATAGAGACAATCGTCCTTCTTCTCGCTCCCTTTGCTCCCCATCTCTGCGAAGAACTCTGGCAGAAGGTTTTGGGACATACAGAAAGTGTGTTCAAACAGTCCTATCCTACCTCCAATCCTCAATTCCTTCAAGAAGAAAAGATACTTATTATTATACAGGTAAATGGAAAGTTAAGAGGAAAGATAGAGGTAGAGAAGGATATAGAAGAAGAGAGGTTAAAAGAACTGGTTCTTTCCTCTCCGCAGATAAAGAAATGGATAAATAAGCCGATAAAGAAACTAATAATCGTGCCCAACCGTGTGGTAAATATAGTTCTCTCCTGAAGAAAGTCTTAAAAGAAATCTTAAGGGGAAGAAATGGACTACCAAGAGATTCTCAAAAAGAATATTGCTGAGATAGAGGCACAAATCAAAGAACTAAAACATCTCTGTACGGACAAAGAACTCTCCTCTCTGGCTAAGGAGGAAATAAAAAGATTGGAAGAGGAAAAGGAAATCCTGAAAAAGAATCTGGAGACAAGTAAAAGAATAGGAAAAAAAGAAGAAACCCCCTCTGCAGAATCCTTTCTGCACAGAAGTGTAATTATGGAGATCCGTGCAGGGACAGGAGGGGAAGAAGCGGCTTTATTTGCTGCTGATCTATTCAGGATGTATGCTCGCTTTGCAGAAAAAAAGGGATGGAAATTAGAAACATTGGATACCCATATTAGTGAACAGGGAGGATTTAAACAGGTAGTTTTCTCTATCAAGGGCAAAGATGTATATCAAAATCTGCAGTATGAGAGCGGGGTGCACAGGGTGCAAAGGGTGCCCAAGACGGAGTCGCGTGGGCGTATCCATACCTCTGCTGTCTCTGTCTATGTGATGCCTGAAGCAGAGGATGTAGAAATAGAGATAAAACCTGAGGACCTGCGCATAGATGTATTTCGCTCTTCCGGCCCAGGAGGACAGAGTGTAAATACTACAGATTCAGCAGTGCGCATAACTCATTTACCCACAGGAACAGTAGTAACCTGCCAAGATGAACGCTCGCAATACAAGAACAAACTAAAAGCGATGCGAGTGCTGAAAACTCGGCTTTTGGATAAGTTGCGTAAAGAAAAACAGGGAGAAATCTCTCGGGAACGCCGGGAGAAGATCGGACGAGGAGATAGAAGCGAAAAGATTAGAACCTACAACTTTCCTCAACAGAGGGTAACCGACCATCGCATCAACTTTAAAACAAACCTGAAAAATATCCTTGAGGGAGATCTGGATTTGCTTGTTAGAAACCTTTGTGCTCATTACCAATCTCAGGAAAAGGCTGTATGCTAAAATTGGATGGAGAAAAGAAGAAAAAGAAAAAAATCTAATCAGCAGAGCGAAGAAAGGGTTCTGGTTAAAACCATTCACTCCTTAATTGCCAGATTAGAAGAAAAAGACCCTTACACTGCTGGACATTCCCAGAGGGTATGCAAATACTCATTATTACTTGCAGAGATACTAAAAGTTCCCCCGCTAATCAAAGAGACAATTAAACAGGGGGCACTTTTGCACGATCTGGGCAAGATTAACCTTTCTAAACGCATCTTACACAAAAAAGGGCGACTCAAACCCGAAGAGTTTGAGGAAATAAAAAAACATCCTTTAGAGGGAGCAAAGATTCTGGAGTCGATTGCTTTACTTAAAAAATACATTCCCATCCTTCTTTATCACCATGAGCGTGAGGATGGAAAAGGATATCAAGGAAAGAAAGGCAATGAGATTCCTCTGGAAGCAAAGATAGTGGCTATTGCTGATGCTTTTGACGCAATGACCAGCGGACGAGACTATAGAAAGCCAATGTCTATAGAAGAGGCGCTGGAGGAACTTCAGAAGAATGCGGGCAATCAATTCAAAAAAGATTATGTAGAAAAGTTTGTGCAGGTAGTAAACAAAAAGAAAAAACTGATACAGAAAATGTTAAAAAAAACAGGTGTGTATAAACAGCATACCAGCACCCCTAATCGACGCAAAAATAAATCCTGAAGGAAAATTTTCTCAAAAAAGATGCTCATTCGCCCCTCTGAACTATTTAATCTCGCCCAGAAACTCCTCGGTGATACTGAGCGTCCCGAGCAAGAGGCTAAACTTCTCCTCTCCTATTTTTTTAACTCTTCCATAGGAGAACTATATACGAAGCAATATCTAAGTGTAGATAGAGAGGCACTCGCCCATTTTGCACAAAAGCGTTTGGCAAAGGAGCCTTGGGCGTATATCTTTGGCTGGAAGGAGTTCAGAGATATACAACTTAAGGTCCCGCGTGGTCTCTTCATTCCTCGTCAAGAAACAGAACTGCTAACAGAGAGAGCAATAAAGACAATCTCTCTCCTCCTTCCCCATTCCCCCCTCTCTGTCTTAGATCTGGGAACAGGTGTGGGAAACATCGCCATCTCTCTCTCAAAAGCCTTTCCTCACCTCTCCCTTCTATCAACAGACATCTGTCCCCTCGCTCTCCAAACTGCTATCTCCAACGCCCAGAGATACAACCTAACAAACATCTCCTTCCTCCTCTCAGACCTGTTCAAAAACATCCCTCCCAACAAAAAATTCCATCTTATCGTCTCCAATCCTCCCTACATCCCCGAAGACAAATTAGACGATCTCCCCGAAGAGGTAAAAAAAGAGCCCAAAAGAGCGTTAAACGGGGGAGAAAAAGGCGTCTCCATCCTGAGAGAGATTATAGAGACTGCTCCCCACTTTCTTACCCCAGGAGGCTATCTTCTTTTAGAGATCGGTCTCTCCCAAGAAAAACTCCTGAAAAAACCCATTCTCAAAAGCAAACTAATCCTGAAAGATATCGTCAAAGACTATGCAGGAATCCCTCGGATAATGATACTTAGAAAAAATGGAAAAGATAATTATTGAAGGAAACCATCCTCTAAAAGGAGAGGTGAGTATCAGTGGAGCAAAAAACTCTGCCCTTCCCATCCTCTCTGCCGCCCTTCTTGCAGAAACCCCTTCCCGGATAAAAAACATTCCTTGCGTAAAAGATGTAGAGACAATGCTCAAGATCATCTCCTCTCTGGGAGCAAAAGTGGAGAGAAAAGGCGATATGGTGCAAATCAACCCTACCACCCTCTCCAACCCCTTTGCCTCCTACGAATTCGTAAGCACAATGCGTGCCTCCATCTGTCTCTTAGGTCCCCTGCTAACAAAGAAAGGAAGAGCCAAAATCTCCCTTCCCGGCGGATGTGCTATCGGTCCCCGCCCTATAGATCTCCATCTAAAAGGTTTAAAAAAACTGGGGGCAAAGATAGAAATAGAAAAAGGCTACATCATCGCTTACGGAAAACTCAAAGGAGACAATGTAGACCTAAAAGGTCCCTTTGGCTCCTCAGTCCTGGCAACAGCAAACATAATGATGGCTGCCTGCTTAGCCGAAGGGAAAACCACCATCTTCCATTCCGCCCAAGAGCCAGAAATCGTAGACTTAGCCAACTTCTTAAACAAAATGGGCGGGAAAATAAAAGGTGCTGGAGAGCGAAAGATAGAGATAAAAGGGGTAAAAGCCCTCAAAGGCACAGAATATACAATCATTCCCGACCGCATCGAAGCAATAACCTACGCCATCGCAGCAATAATCACAAAAGGAGAGATAGAGATAAAAAACATAATCCCAGAACACCTAACCTTTCCCTTAAAGAAACTAAAGCAAACTGGAGCAACACTCCACCTCTTCCCAGAAAAGACAAGGGTAGGGGCTCAGGAGCGCCCCCGCCCACTCCATCTGACCACGGCTCCCTACCCCGGCCTTCCCACAGACATCCAGCCAATGCTAACTGCCCTCCTCTGTCTGTGTGAAGGAAAGAGTGTGGTAAAAGAGGCAATCTATCCCCATCGCTTTCTCTACACTGGCGAACTACAAAGAATGGGAGCAAACATCATCCCTCGCAAAGCCTCAATCATCATCAATGGGGTAAAACAACTAAAAGGAGCAAAACTAATGGCTTCAGACATTCGCGCAGGCGCATCTTTAGTCCTTGCAGGCTTATCCGCAAAAGGAGAAACAACCATCTCCCGCATCTACCACATAGACAGAGGCTACGAACGCCTAACCGAAAAACTCTCTACCTTAGGAGCAAAAATAAAAAGAGAACCCGAGAAAACCCCTCCCCCTGTTTCCACAGAGAATTCACAAGACCTAAAGCATTATGTTAAGGCAATATTGACAAGAAAGTAGGAAATGGTATAATGACACAGATGTGGATAACCTGTGGATAAGTAGAAAAAATGGATGAAAATTTGTGGACAAAAATCTTAACGGTAGTTAAAGAGAAGGTAGAACCTCATATCTTTAACACCTGGATTCAACCTATCAAATATATAAAGCAGGAGAATTCTATTCTTATCTTGGAAGTGCCTAACAAGATATATAAAGAGCACTTATCTAAACATTACCTTACTCTATTTAAGGAGATTATTAAACAAATAACACAAAAAGACATAGAGATAAAGTTTCTCCTCTCCCCTTCTCCTTTAAAATCTACTTCAAGGATAAAAAAAGAGAGGATAAAATCTTCTATATCAAAGACTTCCCTTAATCCAAAATACTCCTTTGATAACTTTGTAGTAGGTCCGGGTAATCGCTTTGCCCATGCTGCGGCTCTGGCTGTTGCTGAATCTCCTGCACGGGCTTATAATCCTTTATTCATCTATGGAAGGGTGGGGTTAGGAAAAACCCATCTTCTTCAAGCCATTGCCTATTATCAACTTAAACATAATTCAAACCTCAATTTTGTATATATTTCCAGTGAGCAGTTTACCAATCAGTTTATAAATGCTATCCAAAATAATACACTCCCAAGATTTCGTCAAAAATACCGTAATGTAGATATCTTACTTATTGATGATATTCATTTTATCGCTAATAAAGAAAGTACCCAAGAAGAATTCTTTCATACATTTAACACTCTCTATGATGCGCATAAACAGATCATCCTTTCCAGTGACCGCCATCCTAAAGAGATTAAAGATCTGGAAGAACGTTTGGTCTCTCGCTTTAACTGGGGACTGGTAGTAGATATTCAACCTCCAGATTTAGAGACCCGTATTGCTATATTAAAAAAGAGATTAGAAAAAGAATTAATAGATGTTCCAGATGAGGTTATCTTATTTATTGCTCAAAAAATCAAAAATAATATCAGGGAATTAGAAGGGGCTCTGATAAGAGTAATTGCTTGCTCCTCTTTAACACATAAAAAGATAGATCTATCAATGGCTGAAGAAACCTTAAAAGAAACTATTGAAGAAGAAAAAAGAAATATCACTCCAGATATGGTGCAAAAAGTAGTGGCTAATTATTTTAAGATTTCTCTTGATAAACTAAAATCCAGAGATAGAAGTAAAAATATAGTCTATCCTCGTCAGGTTGCTATGTTTCTAATGCGCGAACTAACAAATCTTTCTTTTAAGGAAATAGGGAGTTATTTTACAATAAAAGATCATACCACTATTATCCACGCTTATAACAAGATAATAGAGGAAGTAAAAAGAAATAAAAATACTAAATTTTTAATGGATAATCTAATTGAAGAGATAAAAAAATAAGGTTAAACTTGTATATTTTATAGTTATTCACATTTTATGCTTTTTTGAAACTTTTTATTTATCTTATTTTATAACCTTTATCCTCTTCTTTCACATATTTTATTATTATTGTTAATTATTTTTTATAATGAATAAAATAATTAGTATTTGTAATCAAAAAGGTGGAGTAGGAAAGACTACCACGGTAATAAATTTAGCCACTTATCTCGCCTTAAAGAATCATAAAACACTTTTAGTAGACATAGATCCTCAATCTAACACTACTAATGGAATTGGGATAAACAGTAGAGAGATAAGAAAAAGTATTTATGATTTTCTGATTTCTTCCGACAAGAACTTGCAAGAGGTTATTATTAATACGCAAGTCAAAAACCTTTTTCTTATCCCTTCTAATATCCAACTTAGTGGAGCAGAAATAGAACTTATAAATCTCTCAGATAGAGAGTTTTATCTAAAAAGAGGATTAGAGAAAATAAAAGATGATTTTGAGTATATATTTATTGATTGTCCTCCTTCTTTGAGTTTACTTACCATAAATGCTTTAACTGCCTGCGACTCAGTAATTATTCCTATTCAATGTGAATATTATGCCCTTGAAGGATTAACCCAACTATTAGATACAATTAAGCAATTAAAAGATAATCTTAACCCGAGATTGACCATTGAAGGAATGCTCTTAACAATGGCTGATTTTCGCACCAATCTTACAAAGCAAGTAATTAAAGAAGTGCGGGAGTTTTTTAAGAAAGAGGTGTATAAGACTATTATTCCTCGTTGTATTCGTTTAAGCGAAGCCCCGAGTTTTGGAAAACCTATTGCTTTATTCAGTAAAAGAAGTCAAGGAGCAAAGAGTTATCTAAATTTAACAAATGAATTTTTAAAGAGGAATAAATGAAAAAGACTTATCAAAGCGGGTTAGGAAAAGGACTAAGTGCTCTTATTCCTAAAAAAGAAGATATAAACTTAAAATCTGACCAGATCCATCACTTAGAGATTGAGCAGATTAAGGTAAGTAGGTATCAACCACGAGAGGATTTTAACCCGGAGAGATTAAGAGAGTTGGTAGATTCGATAAGAGAACAAGGGGTAATTGAACCAATAATAGTAGTAAAAAAAGAAGATGGTTATCATCTTATCTGTGGAGAAAGAAGATTGCGCGCATGTAAAACATTGGGATGGAAAACTATTCCTGCTATTGTAAAAAAAGATGTAAGCGATAAAGAGATTTTGCAAATCTCTTTGATAGAGAACCTTCAACGCGAGGATCTAAATGTAATTGAGCAGGCAAAAGGACTTAAGAGATTAATAGAGGAGTTTAATCTCTCTCATCAGGAGGTAGGAAGGTTGATCGGAAAAGATCGCTCCTCGGTTACACACCTGTTAAGGGTCTTAAATCTTCCTGGGGAGATTCAAGAAGAGTTAAAGAAGGCAAGAATCTCGTTTGGGCATGCTAAGGTTCTTTTAGAGATAGAAGATAAAGATAGTCAAAAAGATATCTGTCAGCGAGTAATTCGCTACAATCTATCGGTAAGAGAAACAGAAAGATTGGTAAAGAAGGCTCTGCGTTTTAGACCATCTACTCGAGTAAAGAAAAAGAAGGAGGAAGAAGAGCAGATAAAAGAGATTGAGAGGTATCTCGAGGAGTTTTTAGGAACAAAGGTGAGTATCCTGTTAAGCAAGAAAGGAGGAAGGATAGAGATAGAGTTTTATTCTCTTAAAGACCTTCAGAGAATTTTAGAGTTGATTCAGTCAGATACTGATTAAAATAAATGGAAAAGAAGGGAAGAAAAAGCGGTTCGTGGATATATACCCTTTCTTTTATATTTTTTATCTATGTTTTTTTAGTAAGTATCCGTTTAATGGGCTCTGCATTTAAACTTTTTGGTAAGGATTTTGCCCACACCCTTATCACCGGCACGGCTAATCCTTTTGTAGGGTTATTTGTAGGGATACTGGCTACCTCTATAGTCCAGAGTTCTTCCTGCACTACTTCTATTGTGGTAGGGCTTATTGCCAGCGGAAGTTTACCTATTCTTAACGCTGTGCCTATCATTATGGGAGCAAATATCGGTACCACTGTAACCAATACTTTAGTTTCGTTGGGGCATATCCACCGACGGAATGAGTTTCAAAGGGCGTTTGCAGGAGCAACCTGTCATGATTTCTTTAACATCCTTTCTGTGTTGGTAATCTTTCCTTTACAGATAAAATTTCATATTCTTAACAGAGTAGCCGAGTTCTTTACCAACCTTTTTGTGCAGACTGGAGGGATTAAGATTATAAATCCTTTGAAGTTGACTACGCAGATAGCGGTAAAGGTTTTGAAGGGTATTTGTTTCCATCGGCCGTTAATAATGCTTCTCCTTGCTCTTCTTTTGCTTTTTATCTCCCTAAGGTTTATCACCCGGATAATGCGCAGTTTAGTAGCCACAAAGGCAGAAAAAAGGATTAATCAGTATGTGTTCAATGATCCCAAAAAGGCTTTTGTTACCGGACTCTCTTTTACCGCTATCATCCAAAGTAGTTCTGTAGCCACCTCTTTGATGGTGCCTTTGGTAGGTGCAGGAGTGGTTTCTGTAGAGAAGAATTTCCCTTATACATTAGGAACAAATGTAGGCACTACAGTAACAGCAATTCTTGCTTCTTTAGCCACAGCCAATCCTTTAGCGGTAAGTATTGCTCTTTGCCATCTTATATTTAACATCTTAGGAATATGTATATTCTATCCCTTACGCTGGATTCCTATCGGCTTAGCAAAGGAATTGAGCAAGAAGATCGCTAAAAGGAGAGGTTATGTGCTTCTTTATATTCTCTTTACCTTCTATTTCATTCCTCTAATCCTGATATTTTTGGGGAGGTGACCAATGCTCAGAAATCTCTTTTTATGGTGGAAGGAAGATATCCTGTTGAGGCAGGCGTTAGAGGAAACTATGCAGGCTTTAGATAAAGTAAATAGAATGTTCTGCTTTGCAATGGAGGTTTTGCTAAAAGGCAAGGGCGAGGGAAGGAGTATTTATGATATGGACAAAGAAGTCAATAGATTACAGATTGATATTCGTAAAAAGATACTGGAGCATCTGGCTATTAATCCTAAACAGGATATTACCGCTTCCTTAGTTCTTATAACCATAATTATAGATATAGAACGAATAGGAGATTTTACCAAGAATATCGTGGAGTTGCAGGAGATGTGCTCAGGAGAAAGGTTAGAGAAAGGAAAGTATATTTTGGAAGTGGAAGAGATAAGAGGGAAATTGGAGAGATTGTTAGAGGAAACAAAAAAGGTTTTTATGGATGCAGATGTTCAGAAGGCAAAGCCTTTAATGAGCGAGTATACCTGGATAGCGCATAAGTGCGATAGTTTACTCAATCTTCTTACCGGAGAGGAAGGGCTGAAGGCGAGAGAGGTGCTGGTTTATGGTCTTTTATTTAGGTATCTTAAAAGAATAGATATCCACGCTCGAAATATCTGTTCCAGTGTAGTAAATCCTTTTCACAAATTAGGGTATAAACCGGAGTAAAATGTTCTCTTCTCCTGCAGAAAAACAATTTACAGAGAAACAGGTTAAGGAGAGATTAAAGAAGATAGAAAAAATCAGAGCAATGGGTATCGAGCCTTATGGAGGGAGATTCTTGTGCACCCATAGCCTTTCTCAGGCAAAAGAGCAGTTTGCAGAGGGGCTATTGGTTAAGGTAGCGGGGAGAATAATGGCTTTTCGTGAGCACGGCAAAGCCATTTTTTTAGATATACAGGATAGCACTGAGAAGATTCAGTTGTATATAAAAAAAGACAATGTAGAAGAAAAGGAGTTTTTGCTATGCGAGAATCTGGATATAGGAGATATTATTGGCACAGAAGGTGAACTTTTTCTTACGCGCAAGGGAGAGAAGACGGTAAAGGTAAGGAGGTTGTTTCTTTTAAGTAAGAGTTTAAGGCCCCTGCCAGAGAAATGGCATGGTTTAAAGGATGTGGAGATTCGCTATCGTCGGCGCTGTTTAGATTTGATTGCCAATCCAGAAACAAAAAAAACCTTTTTTACTCGCGCAAGGATAATCAGGGAGATCAGGAGGTTTTTAGAAGAGAGGGGTTTTTTGGAGGTAGAAACTCCTATGCTCCAGCATCTCGCGGGTGGAGCAAGAGCGAGGCCATTTATTACCTACTACAATGCCTTGAATTGTAATGTTTATCTGCGCATTGCTCCCGAACTTTATCTGAAAAGGTTGTTAGTAGGAGGTCTGGAGAAGATTTATGAGTTAAATAGAAATTTTCGTAATGAGGGGATTTCCACAGTGCATAACCCAGAGTTTACAATGCTTGAGGTGTATCAGGCTTATGCGGATTATACAGATATGATGAACCTGCTTAAAGAGATGATTATACATTTGGTCAGGAGTATTCATAGTAAAGAGACGATCTATTGGGCAGGGAAGGAGATAGATTTTGGCGGAGAGTGGAAGAAGGCATCCTTTTATACCCTCCTTCGAGAAAAGACAGGGGTTGACTTTCAAGATAGAAACTTAGACCTTGAGAAGGTGCTGAAGGGTTTAGGAATAGCCTCAGAGGAAAAGGAGAAAGGGGAGATGTTAAACAAGGTCTTTGACAAACTTGTTCGTCCTGAACTCATCTCTCCCACCTTTGTTCTTGATTACCCTGCTTTTCTTTGTCCTCTTGCTAAAAGAAAAAAGGGAGATACAGAGGTGAGCGAGCGATTTGAACTCTTTATTGGCGGACAAGAGTTAGCAAATGCCTATTCAGAGTTAAATGACCCATTAGAACAACGCCAGAGGTTTATGAAGCAAGGAGGAGAGATTGATGAGGACTTCCTTTTCTCTTTAGAGCAAGGAATGCCTCCAGCAGGAGGCTTGGGTTTGGGCGTGGATCGGCTGGTAATGCTCCTTAGCGGACATACTTCTATTCGAGAGGTGGTCTTTTTTCCACAGTTAAAACCGCGTGATGATTCTTCTAAGGGAAAGGGAAATCTTTAGCAAAGAATGTTTTGTTCCTTTTCTATTGCCTTAAGATATCTGTTTAGCAAGCAGAAGGAAAGGTTTATTTCCTTTTCCTCGCTTGTCTCTATACTGGGGATTGCGGTAGGGGTTTCTACACTGATTGTGGTATTGGGGGTAATGGAAGGTTTTGATAAAGAACTTCAGGCAAAGATGTTGGGAGCCAATCCTCCTGTTGTAGTCAATCTCCCTCCCGATATAGATAGCACGCAGATAATGAAAGAATTAAAGGCTATAGAGGATATATCTGCTTTTTCGCCTTTTATCTATGGACAAGCATTGATAAAGAACGGGGATAGAGTGCAGGGGATTATCTTGCGCGGGATTGATATAAAGAAAGAGGAAAAGGTGAGCAGACTCAAGGATTACCTAACCCCCGCTCATCTTTCTTTACTTTCTCAGGGTGGGATAATCTTGGGTAAAGAGTTAAAAAAAAATATAGATGCGCACACAGGCGGAGATGTTTTGCTTATTTCTCCTGCAGGCAGAGAAAGGTATAGGTTTAAGGTAGAGGGGGTGTTTGATTCAGGGATGTATGAGTATGATGCCAATTTTGCTTTTATTGGAATAGAGGAGGCAAAACAGTTTTTTAGACTCTCTCAGCCTACCGGAATAGGAATAAAACCAAAAACAGGGAGGGATATTTGGAGGCTAAAGGAAAGAATAAGAAAAAGATTAGCAGGTCTTGCTTCGGTGTATACATGGATGGATTTGAATAAAAACTTTCTGAGTGCATTGAAGTTAGAGAAGACAGTGATGTTTATAATCCTGAGTTTGATTATCGTTGTTGCTTGCTTCAATATCACCAGCAGTTTGACAATGAATGTGCTTCAGAAGACGCGTGATATAGGAATTCTGAAAGCCATCGGGATGAACGATAGAGGAATAAAAAGTATCTTTGTCTGGCAAGGGATGATAATGGGTGTTCTGGGGGGGTGTTTAGGGTTAGGTTTAGGGTTAGGTTTAGGATATCTGTTAAAAAACTATCAGTTTATTCAACTTCCTCAGGATGTGTATTATTTGGATAAAATCCCCGTGCATATTCAGAGTGTGGATGTATATCTAATCTTGTCCTCTGCTTTGCTGATCAGTTTTGTTTTTACCCTTTATCCAGCCAGTAAAGCCGGTAGATTAGAACCTGTGGAGGCATTGCGTTGGGAATAGCCTATCTTCTTGAGGCAGTAAACCTTGCTAAGAGATACTGGAATGGGAAGATGGAGATTTGGGCTTTAAAGGATCTCAATCTCAAGGTGAAGAGAGGAGAGTTCCTGGCAATTGTTGGTCCTTCAGGAGCAGGAAAATCCACTCTTTTACATCTTTTGGGGTTGTTAGATTCTCCTACAGAAGGAGAGTTGTTCTGGAAAGGAGAAAGGGTAGAGAGTCTTTCTCTTCCCCAGAGAGCACACATTAGGAATAGGGCTATCGGTTTTATCTTTCAGTTCTATCACCTTCTCCCTGAGTTTAGCGCTCTTGAGAATGTAATGCTCCCCGCAAGGATCGGAGGAGAGAAGAAGGAAGAAAGCAGGAAGAGGGCAGAGGAACTATTGAAGGAGTTAGGTTTGGGGCAAAGATTGACTCATCGTCCCGCAGAGTTGTCCGGGGGAGAACAGCAAAGGGTTGCCATCGCTCGCGCCCTGATAAACAATCCGGAGGTGCTCCTGTGTGATGAGCCCACAGGAAATTTAGATTCTCGCACAGGAAGAGAGATTATCTCTATTTTGAAGAAGTTAAATAGAGTAGAAGGAAAGACATTGGTAATTGTTAGCCATCAAGAGGAGATAGTGAAAGAAGCAGACAGAATCCTTCAGATGAGAGACGGGAGGATAGTGCGATGAGGGTTTATATTAACGGAAGGTTTTTCCCAAAGGAGGAGGCGAAAATCTCCGTGTTTGATCATGGTTTACTTTATGGAGATGGAGTATTTGAAGGGATCAGATGTTATAAAGGAGTGGTATTCAAGTTAAGGGAGCATATCGACCGTCTATTTGAATCTGCCCATAGTTTAGTTCTTTCCATACCTTTAAGCAAAGAGAAGATGATAGAGGCAGTGCTTGAGACAGTGAAGGTAAATAGGTTAAAGGATGCCTATATTCGAGTGGTGGTGACGCGGGGAGAAGGAGATCTCGGACTTGATCCTTATAAGTGCAAGCATCCCACAGTAATAATCATTGTAGATAAAATTGCCCTTTATCCCCCGCAGATGTATAAGCAGGGGCTGGAGATAATTACCGTGCCCACAATTCGCAATCTTCCCGAGGCACTCAATCCTCAGATCAAGTCCTTGAACTACTTGAATAACATTTTAGCAAAGATAGAGGCGATAAATGCGGGTTATCAAGAAGCGATAATGCTGGACTCAATGGGCTACATTGCCGAGTGCACAGGGGATAATATTTTCCTGGTTAAGAAAAAAGAACTATATACTCCTCCTCAATGTATGGGAACTCTGCGCGGAATTACGCGTGATACAGTGCTGGAGTTAGCCTCGCAATTGGGCATTCCTGTGCATGAGCATGTTCTTACACGCCATGAGATGTATATCTCTGATGAAGTATTTCTTACCGGAACAGCCGCAGAGATAGTGCCCGTGGTAAAGGTAGATGGACGGGTTATCGGGACAGGTAAACCAGGAGAGATTACCTTAAGGCTAATAGAGGAGTTCAGGAAACTTGTCACCAGAGAGGGTATAAAGGTAGACTATGATTGAAGAGAGAAAAGGGATCTTGGAAAGAGGAATAAAGATAGTTTTGAGTGTAGGTGAGGATGAAATAGAAAGTTTAAGGTTTTCTGCGCTCAAGAAAGCAGATATTCTGGAGATACGTATAGACCATTTTAAGGAGCCGGAAGAGGAAAGGATAATAGGTTTTATTAAGCGGATAAAGAAGAGGAGAAATATTCCTGTTATTGCTACTATCAGGATGAAAAGTGAGGGAGGGAAGAGATATATTGCTCCTTCTGTGCGTCTGAGGTTGTTCAAGGCGGTAATGGTATATGTGGAAGCAGTAGATATAGAGATGCACTCCAGAATTTTAAATCCGGTGATAGAACTGGCAAAGCAGAGAGATAAGATAACTATTCTCTCTTACCATAATCTTAATTCTACTCCTCCCGTAGAAAGGTTAGAGGAGATTATCAGGAGCGGATTTAAGAGAGGAGGGGATATAGTTAAACTGGCTGCCTTTGCTCGTAGAAAAGCAGATGTATTGAGACTTTTAAATGTTCTATTCAAGCATAGAGATAAGAATATAGTTGTTCTTTCGTTAGGAGAGATAGGAAAAATATCGCGTTTTTTCTTTCCCTTCTTTGGTTCGCTTTTCACCTATACTTGCCTCAAGAGACCCTTTGCTCCCGCGCAGATAAACCTCTCTCAGATGTATGAGGTTCTGAATAAGTTAGACTTGAAACAAATTGATAAATGCTAATCATTCCTGCTATCGACCTCTGGCAAGGAAAGGTAGTTCGGCTTTGGAAAGGGATGTTTGAAAAACCTACTTTCTGGGCAGACAATCCCTTGGAGGTGGCAAAGCGCTGGAAAGAAGAAGGGGCTCAGCGTCTACATATTATAGACTTGGATGGAGCAAAAACAGGTTCTTCTGTTCACCTGAGGATTGTAGAGAAGGTGTGCAGGTTGGGCTTGAGTGTTCAGTTTGGAGGAGGGATTAGAAACAAGGAGGTTTTCAGGGAAGCAATAGACGCAGGGGTTTCTTATCTAATATTAGGAAGCGGAATAGCGAATAGAGAATTCTTTGAGTGGGCGCGAGAGAACTATTTAGATAGACTTATTGTAAGTATTGATGCCCGAGAGAGAGAAGTCTACTTTCACGGATGGAGGAGAAGAAGCGGTTGGGATATAGAGAGCATAGGGATATTTCTTCAACAGAAAGGGATAAAGAGGGTTATCTATACAGATATTCAAAGAGATGGGACATTAGAAGGAGTGAATATCTCCATTTTAAGGAGATTATTGGAGAATATCAGAGTTTCAGTGATAGTTGCAGGAGGGGTAGGGGATTTGAAGGATATAAGAGAGATAAGGAAACTCGAACTGCCGCACCTTGAGGGAGTAATCGTAGGACGAGCCTTATATGAGAACAAGTTTACTCTTGCCCAAGCGATAGAGGCAAGCAGGGGGTAAGAAGCAATGAGAGATAAAGAGATACTGGACTTTGAAAAACATAGACTGATACCGGTAATAGTGCAGGATATAGAAAGTAATGAAGTATTGATGTTGGGATATATGAACAGAGAGGCTTTGGAGAAGACCCTCTCTACAGGAAAGATGCATTTTTTTAGTCGCTCTCGTCAGAGGATATGGCTTAAGGGAGAGGAGTCAGGTCATTGCCAGTTTCTGAAGGAGTTGTATGTGGATTGTGATAGAGACAGTTTGTTGGCAAAGGTAGAGCAGATAAAAGCCGCTTGCCATAAAGGCTATCGCTCCTGTTTTTATCAGCGTTTAGAAGGAAAGAACTGGAAGGTGGTGGGCAAGAAGATATTTGAGCCGGAGCAGGTATATAAGAAAGAAAAGGAGGAAAGATGGGGAGAAAGCAGAGAATAGCAGGGGTAATAATCGGTCTAATCTTTTTGTTGATTATAGGATTTTCTACCCATTCTTTTGCTAAACAGAAGAGTTGGTGGGCAGAAAAGCAGGGTGCAGCAGATCTGCAGGAGAAAGAAAAAGGAGAAGATGACTTTTACCAGCAGATTCCCATATTTACAGAGGCAATTACGCTTATACGCCAGGTGTATGTAAGAAAAGTGAGTGCAAAGGATTTGATCTATGGAGCGCTAAGAGGTATGCTTTCCTCTTTAGACCCGCATAGCCAATTTATGACTCCTCGCGAGTGGAAAGAGATGCAGGTAGAGACAAAAGGAGAGTTTGGAGGAGTGGGGATTGTGATTACTATAAAGGATGATTTGCTAACGGTTATCTCTCCTATTGAAGATACTCCAGCGTTTAAGGCAGGGATAAAAGCGGGAGATGTAATTGTAAAGATAGATTCTAAGTCCACAAAAGGAATTACTCTCTATGATGCGGTAGATAAGATAAGAGGAAAACCGGGCACAGAGGTTACCCTGACCATTATGCGCGAGGGGAGTAAAAAGTTGCTGGATTTTGTTATTAAGCGAGATATTATCGAGGTAAAAGGGGTAAAGAAAGCCGAAGTGCTCACAGACCATATTGGATATATTAAACTTATTGTCTTTAATGAAAAGACAAGCAAAGAGTTGGAGGAGGCTTTGAATGACTTGGAGCAGAAAGGGGTAGACAGTTTGATTCTTGATTTGAGAAATAATCCGGGAGGGCTTTTAGATTCTGCAGTGGAAGTGGCTAGCAAGTTCCTCAAGAAAGGAAAGTTGATAGTGTATACTCAAGGACGAGCAGAAGGGCAGACAATGCGATTTTACTCCGAAGGTAGAAAAAAAAGTGATAGCGTGTTCTTTCATTGCCCTTTGGTTGTGATAGTGAATGGAGGAAGTGCAAGTGCTTCCGAGATTGTTGCGGGAGCAATACAAGATCATCATCGAGGAATCTTGTTAGGAGAAAAGACCTTCGGGAAGGGCTCGGTGCAAACAGTCCTACCTCTTTCCGATGGTTCAGGATTGCGTCTGACCACTGCCAG
>QNCL01000006.1 GCA_003645805.1 Candidatus Omnitrophota bacterium | reverse complement strand
CAGGCTGATCTCCCCCAAGAGTTCACATCGACGGGGAGGTTTGGCACCTCGATGTCGGCTCATCGCATCCTGGGGCTGGAGAAGGTCCCAAGGGTCCGGCTGTTCGCCGGTTAAAGCGGTACGCGAGCTGGGTTTAGAACGTCGCAAGACAGTTCGGTCCCTATCTGGTGTGGGCGCAGGAGATTTGAGAGGATCTGCTTCTAGTACGAGAGGACCGAAGCAGACGAGCCAATGGTGTTCCAGTTGTTTCGCCAGGAGCATTGCTGGGTAGCCAAGCTCGGAAAGGATAAGCGCTGAAAGCATCTAAGCGCCAAGCCCCCCTCAAGATTAGATCTCCCTCTCCGACTTTGTCGGAGTGAAGGCAGCCCGGAGATAACGGGATTGATAGGCTCCATGTGTAAGTCCAGTAATGGATTGAGCATAGGAGTACTAATCTGCCGATCGGCTTAACCCAACTTTGGTTCAATTGCCTTTTTAACCTTTTTAACCTGAATTTAAGTCCTATTTACTCTTCTGCTGTGGTGGTCATAGCGAAGGGGAAACACCCGTTTCCATTCCGAACACGGCCGTTAAGCCCTTCTGCGCCGATGGTACTGCACCGGAGACGGTGTGGGAGAGTAGGACGCTGCCACAGCATTTTGTAATTTTGTAGCGGGAGAAGTTAGAAGATGCCTTGCGGGAGAAAGAGAAAGAAGAAGAAGATTAACAAACATAAGCGAAAGAAAAGATTAAGGGCAAATCGGCATAAGAAGAAAAAGAGATAGGACTGGTGTTAAGGTATTTTTGTGAGCAGTAAAAAGATATTTAGATTACAGGACTTATTTCTATGGGTTGTTATCAGTGGATTATTCCTTCTAAGCGGGTGTGCTTCTACTAATTTCGCCTTAAAGGATACTAACAAAGCATATACCCATTATACTTTAGGGCTTCTTTATGATAACGAGAATAAGATTGAAGAGGCGATAGAGGAATACAAACAGGCATTAGCCTTTGCCCCCCAATCTTCCTCATGGATTCATCTCCGTTTAGGAGTTGATTATAGTCTAAAAAAGGAATACACAAAGGCAATAGAGCACATCAAACTTGCCCTGCAATCCAAACCTGAAGATACACACGCCCGCCTTTTTCTCGCCCTTCTGTATACCTCTCAAGGGGATATTGAGCAAGCAATAGAGGAGTATGAGCAACTTCTCCAGCAGGATCCAGACAACTTCTTTGCTTTGTCTGCTCTTAGCAATCTCTATATAAACCAGAACAGGTTTAAGGAGAGTATTCCCCTTTATCAGAAGATGTTGGAGATAGATAAGAACGACCCTTTTCTTTTTTATAACTTAGGGCTTGCCTATTTACTGAGCGATGAAGTACAGCGTGCTATAGAAAGTTTAGAGAAGGGTTTGCCCCTTTCCGGGAGGAATCCCAGATTTCACCTACTTTTGGGATTAGCCTACTTTCACACAAAGAATTATGAGAAAGCCCTGGAGAATTTTAAGCAGGCTATAGAGTTATCTTATGGAGAGATCGGCGACCTCTATTATTTTTATATGGGGGCAACTTATGATAGGTTAGGAGAAAGAAAGAAGGCAGAAGAGAATCTCAGGAAGGCGATAGAACTAAATCCTAACAATGCTCAGGCATGTAACTATTTAGGATATATCTATGCTGAGGAAGAAAGAAATTTGGACGAGGCAGAAGAGTTGATTAAAAAGGCGATAGAGATAGAGCCTGAGGAGGGAGCGTATATCGATAGTCTGGGCTGGGTGTATTATAAAAAGTCTTTGCTTTTGAAGGGCAAAGAGGCAGAAGAGATGCTCGAGCGTGCCCTGAAGGAGATAGAGAAAGCGAAGAGGTTGAGAGAGAATGATGCGGAGATTAGAGAGCATTTAGGAGATATCTATTTTCGCAAGGGGATGATAGAGAAGGCAAGGAAGGAGTGGGAGGAATCTTTGCGTTTTAACCCCTTAAATGAACGAGTAAAGGAGAAGTTGGAGAAGATAAAGTGAACTATTCGGAGCAGGAGATAGAAGAACTAAAAGAGAAGGCAAGAGAGATACGGCGGTTGATTATTCAAATGCTTGTGCATGCTGGTTCAGGGCATCCGGGCGGTTCTCTCTCCGCGGTAGAGATAATGACCGCTCTATTCTTCAAAAAACTGAATTGTCGCCCCAACCAGATAGATTGGCCCGAACGAGACAGGGTGCATTTTTCCAAGGGGCATGCCTGTCCTTTATTGTATGCTCTACTTTCTAAACTTGGTTATTTTCCTCAGGAAGAGTTATGGAATCTAAGAAAACTTCACAGTTCTCTTCAAGGACATCCGGATAGAAGGACGCCGGGCGTAGAGGTAAGTAGTGGTTCATTAGGACAGGGGTTATCGGTAGCGGTAGGGATGGCTCTTGCTGGAAGATTGGATAGAAGAGGATATAAGGTGTATTGTTTGTTGGGAGATGGGGAGGTGCAGGAAGGTGAGGTTTGGGAAGCGGCAATGTCTGCTTCTTTCTTTAGGTTGAGCAATCTATGTGCTATCCTTGATTACAACAAATTTCAAATTGATGGGAGGATAAGAGAGGTGATGGATATTGAGCCTATAGTGAAGAAGTGGGAGGCTTTTGGTTGGTCTGTTATAGAGATTGATGGGCATAACTTTACTCAGATTCTATCAGCCTTTGAGACCTTTGAAGCAGAGAAAGAGAAGCCCACGATAATAGTTGCCCATACCATAAAAGGAAAAGGCGTTTCCTTTATGGAAAATGTAGGAGACTTTCATGGAAGGGCACCCACAGAGGAAGAAGGGAAAAGAGCGCTATTGGAGTTAGAGGGAGATGGTTAAAGGAAATAATGGTTTCGGTAAGAGCAGATATTTCATCTCTGAACTCTTAAGATTAAGATAAAGTTTACTTTTCAGAACAAATAGATATAAAATTTGAAGTTTTTATCTTTACTTGCTATGCAATACCAACGAGATGTCTATGGACGGACATTAGTGGAGATAGGAAGAGAGAACAGAGATGTAGTCGTTTTAGATGCTGATCTCTCCAGTTCTACACGCACATCCTTTTTTGCCAAAGAGTTTCCTGAGAGGTTTTTTAATATGGGAGTAGCAGAGCAGAATATGATGGCTGTTGCTGCTGGTTTAGCCAGTTGCGGAAAGATTGTTTTTGTTTCTACTTTTGCCTTATTCGCTACAGGTAGAGCGTGGGACCAGATAAGAAACACCATTTGCTATAATAATTTTGATGTAAAGATTGTCGCTACCCATAGTGGGATTTCAGTAGGAGCAGATGGAGCCAGTCATCAAGCGCTGGAGGATATTGCCCTGATGCGTGTAATTCCTCAGATGAAGGTGATTGTTCCTGCGGATTCCATTCAGACAAGACAAGCGGTTTTATCTGCAGTCAAGGAGCGTGGCCCAGTGTATATTCGTTTAGGCCGTCCTAAGGTAGAGGATTTAGAGGAGAGAAGGTTTGAGATCGGAAAAGCAAATGTGCTCAGAGAGGGAGAGGATGTAAGCATTATTGCCTGCGGGGTTATGGTGAAACACTCTCTGGAAGCGGCTAAGATATTAAGCAGAGAAGGAATACAGGCGCGTGTGGTAAATATGTCCACAATAAAGCCGATTGATGAGAAGATAGTGCTTGAATGTGCTCGCCAGACAAAAGGGGTGGTGACCGCTGAGGAGCATAGTATTATTGGAGGATTGGGAGGAGCAGTTAGCGAGGTTATTGCTGAGTTTGCCCCGGGTAAAAGGGTGAAGCGTGTAGGGGTGAAGGATAAATTTGGGCAGTCAGGAGAGCCTGCAGAGTTGATGAGAGAGTATGGGCTGGGAAAGGAGGACATTGTAGAGGCGGCAAGAGAGATATGCAGGAGTTGATCTTTAAGGCTCCGGCAAAGATAAATCTCTATCTAAAAGTGCTTAAGAGGAGAGAGGACGGTTATCATGAGATTGAGACGGTTATGCAGAAGATAGACCTCTATGATGTTATTTCTCTCAAAGAAAAAGAGAAAGGGGTAGAGATTCTTTCTGAGAGTAAAGAGATTCCAGTGGATGAGAGCAATTTGTGCTCTCAAGTGGCTAATCTGTTAATAAAGGAATTTGGGCTGAAAAGAGGTGTGCAGATCTCTATTCAAAAAAGGATTCCAGTGTGTGCGGGTTTAGGAGGAGGAAGTAGCGATGCAGGTTGTGTGTTTTTGGGGTTAAACAAACTTTGGAACCTCCGAATGACAGAGCAGGAGTTAATAGAGAGGGCAAGCAAGATAGGGGCAGATGTCCCCTTTTTTGTTTCTTCCTTTTCTATAGCCAAGTGTAGGGGGAAAGGGGAGAAGTTATTTCCTTTTTTCTATACCGGGGATCTCTTTTATCTTCTTGTAGTGCCGAATTTCCCTCTTTCCAGTAAAGAGGTTTATCAAGCGTATGATGACATTAGAGGATATAAAAGGAAAGGAGAGAGGAACGATCTTGAGAGAGTAGTTATGGAAAGATTTCCTTTGCTTTCGGAGATAAAACAGGAGTTTAGGAAGTTAAAGGTTGAAGGTGTGCTAAGCGGAAGTGGCCCCACAATGTTCGGGGAGTTCAGAGATAGAAAGGAGGTGATGGAAGCAAAGAGGAAATTTGAGAGATTTGGAAAGGTTTATATTTGCCAACCAGTTAAGCAAGATGTTTAGGTATCAGATGGTGGAGGGGCAAGATGGAAATCACAGAGGTGCGTGTTTCTTTAAAGACAAAGGAGAGAAGTCGGTTAAAGGCTTTTACTACTGTTACCTTTGATAACTGCTTTGTAGTTCGAGACATCAAGATAATCGAGGGGAACAAAGGGTTGTTTGTAGCAATGCCTTCTAAGAAGCTCCGTATTACTTGCGTGCAGTGTAATTCTCGGAATGAGATAGGAAGTAAATACTGCAATCAATGCGGAGCCAGATTGAATATCTCTTCAGGGACTCAACCCACAGAAAGCACTCCTCAAGAAGAACATCGAGATATTGCCCATCCGATTACTATGGAGTTCAGAAAATATATTCAGGAAAAGGTTCTGGAGGCATACGAGAGAGAAAAGAGAAATTCTCAGGAGAGAAGATTTTCTCCGCCAGAAGGAGATCAGAGAGTATAAGCAGTTTTTGGAAAGAAGACGCAAGATTTTTTAAGTTTCTGAGGCAGGAGATGAGCAAAGGAGTGAGGTATTTGCAGTGCCCGGTGGTGCAATGGTAGCACATCAGATTTTGGGTCTGAGAGTCGAGGTTCGAATCCTCGCCGGGCAGCCATCCCCACCTTTCATCCTTCCTGATACAATATACGCTTATAGAAAAAGATAAAGGAAAACCAAAAGGACGCGATCATCTTAATGGATTTAAAAAAACGTGTTTTAATTTAACAAATTTTTAACCTCTTATCTTTCCATAAATTTGAGGTTTTTCTGCAACCATTCCGCAGTCTTTTCTTAGTCCTTTCAAACATTTTTGTTTTTTGTTCTCTCGCGATTCGCTCCCCTTGGAAGAACTCTTTTCTTTATTGACAAGCAAGCAAAGTCTATTATACTATTAAAAAATTTCACTTTAGAAGAGGTAGAGACTAATGGCTATCTCTTATGTTGCTGGCAAGAGATTTAAGCGAGCATTTATAGCAGGTGTAAATAGGCTTACCTATAAAAAGGCTCAATTAAATAATCTAAACATCTTCCCTGTTCCTGATGGAGATACAGGCACGAATATGTCTTTGACTTTGTTATCCGCTATAAATGAAATTAAGAACATAGAAGATTCTTCCTTAAAAGCGATAATGAAAGCACTAACCTGGGGGTCTTTAATGGGGGCTAGAGGCAATTCCGGGGTTATCCTAGCCCAGGTCTTTACAGGTTTTGCCGAGAGTATAGGAGATAGGCAACGTATCTATGCTAAAGATATTGCAAATGCTTTGCAGTTTGCTGCTAAGAAAGCGTATGAGGCTGTGGTTAATCCCGTTGAGGGAACTATGTTGACAGTTATAAGAGAGACAGCACAAAGAGCTTCTCAAGTGGCAGAGAGGGAGACGGATATTGTTAAGTTATTAGAAGAAATGGTTGCTCAGGCAAAGGCTTCTTTAGAAAATACCCCTGAACTTTTACCTGTATTAAGAGAAGCAGGTGTGGTGGATTCTGGAGGTTTAGGATTTGTTTATTTTCTTGAAGGAATGTTAAGACTTATTAGAGGCGAGAAATTGGAAGACACTGATACTTCCGAGATAGTTTCCTCTGAAAAGGTCTTTCATAAAAAATATGAAGGCAATAACAGATATTGTGCAGAATTTATCCTTGAAGGTAAGGACTTACCGCGAAATGAGATAAAAGAGAAGTTGATCCAGATGGGAAATTCTTTGTTGATAATGGGTAATAGTAATTTGTTGAGAGTTCATATTCATACTTTTAATCCTGAGGAGTTGCTCAGATATGTTTCTCTTTTTGGAAATCTGTCCAAGGTAAAGGTTGATGATATGTTAGAGCAACACAGAACTTTTTTAAAATCAGAAGATAATTTACTTGCAGTTATAGCGGTTGTGCCTACTGAAGAATTTAAGAGAATTTTTATAAATTTAGGTGCAGATAGAGTAATAAAAGGCGGGCAAACTATGAATCCAACTGTAAAGGAGGTTTTTACAGCTATTGAAGAGGTTCCTGCTTCAAAGGTGATAGTCCTGCCTAACAACAATAATGTGGCTTCAACTTCAGTCCAGGCGGCTAAATTGACTACCAAAAGTGTGGAGGTAGTTATTTCTAAAAGTTTACCCGAAGGAATTTCTGCTTTGATGGCTTTTAATAAAGAGTTTTCTTTTGAGGATAATTTAAAAAATATGAACAGGGCTTTAGGAGAGGTAAAATCAGGAGAGGTGGTTAGGGCAGTTCGGTCAACTGCTTATAAAGATAAGTATATAACCAAAGGTGATATTTTAGGAGTTTATAATCGCGATATTAAAATTATCACCAGTTCTGTAGAGCAGGCTGTTTTAGGTTTATTAAATGATATGGTATCTAAAGAAGATGAGTTAATAACTCTCTTTTATGGTAAAGAGATAAAGAGGCAAGATGCTGATGCTTTGGTATTCCAGTTGAAGGAAAGGTTTGCTGAATTTGAAATTGAAATTCATCCAGGGGGTCAAACATATTCCTTATATATTGTTTCTGTAGAGTAAAGGAGAAGGAAAAAGATGAGGATAGTTACTGATAGCACGGTAGATTTACCCTCTTCTTTGGTAGAAAAATATAATATTGAGATAGTTCCCTTAAAAGTACAATTAGGAGAAGAGACTTATAGGGATTACTTTGAGATAGAAGCGGATAAATTTTATCAGAAACTCAGGTCAACAACGGTCTTTCCCACTACTACCCAGCCTTCTCCACAGGATTTTTTAGAGGTTTATCAAAGAGTAAGTAGAGAAAATGATTGTGTAATATCTTTACATATTTCCTCAAAGTTAAGTGGGACATACCAGTCAGCAATAATTGCCAGTCAGCGTCTTCTTACTTCAAAAGTATATGTAATTGATTCTAAACAAGCATCTGTAGGATTGGGTTTGATAGTTTTGGCTGTAGCACATGCTATTGAAAAAGGCAGAAAAAAAGAGGAGATTTTACAATTAATAGATGAACTAACTAAAAAAATTAGAACATTTTTCTCTGTGGATTCACTTGAATATTTACAGCGAGGAGGGCGTATAGGTAAAGCACAGGCTTTTTTAGGAACGATATTGAAGATTAAACCTTTACTAACTCTTGTAGAAGGTGAAATTCATCCGGTAGAGAAGATAAGAGGAGAGGGGCGTTTACTGAAGCGTATGGCTCAATTAGTAGAGGATGAGGTTTCCAAAGGCAAGATAAAGATGGGGTTGATATATACGGATAATGAAGAGACTATGTCTATTCTTTCTCAGTATCTTGAAAGAATAGAAAATTTGGAGATAGTATATAAAGGCAGAGCGGGCGGAGTAATTACCTCACATACTGGTCCAGGAACAATAGGGATTTCTTACTATAATGAATAAACCTCTATATTCTTTCATTTTTGTAGTATTGTAGTATTAGAAAGTTGACTCTTTTTATCTAATTTTGTATCATTACCTATGGATTTACCAACTAAAGATTCTAACAAGGTATCTAAGAGAGAGAAAGACATAGAGGAGAAAAAGCCTCCTTTTGAAACAACCACCTTTTGGGATTATCCTAAACAGAGTTATGGAGAAAAACCCAAAGGCGATAATAAATTCCAAGGAGTAACCCCGGCTTTTATCATTTTGGAAACATTACAAATAGGCAATGGTAGACTTGTAAAAAGGAGCAGGGTAAGGAAAAGAATGAAGAAAGCGAGGGTGTTATTAGACTTTCTTCAGATTTTTGCCAGATGGGATATAGAATAAGACTTACCTCGGTGCATTCTCTACTTGCAGGTTTTCTTCTTCTTATCTTAACAGGAACATTTCTATTGAGTTTGCCCATTTCTTTGCAGAAAGGGAGTCATCAAACCCTTGTTAATGCTTTATTCACCGCCACCTCTGCAATAACCACTACTGGCCTGGTAGTTGTAGACACGGGAAAATTTTATTCCTTTTTTGGTCAGTTAATTATCCTTGTGCTTTTGCAGATTGGAGGGTTAGGATATATGGTCTTTATTGTTTCAGTAGCAGTAGGTTTGCGAAAGAGGCTTTCCTTAAGGAATAGGATGCTTTTTCACACCTCTTTAGGTCATCTATCCGAAGATATAATAAAATTTGTTAAATCTGTGATTCTTTTTACCCTCTTTTTTGAAGGAATAGGAGCGATTATCCTTACATTGGCTTTTTTGAACGATTTTCCTTTGTCTCAGGCTATCTATTTCGGAGTTTTTCATGCTATTTCCGGGTTTTGCACCGCCGGGTTTTCGCCTTTTTCTGAGAGTTTTCTTGCTTATCAGAACAATCTCCTGATCAATTTCACTTTGTTTGTTATTTGTTTTGCGGGAGGAATAGGTTTTTTTGTTCTCTATGATTTGTACAATCTCTGGAAGAGGGTAAAGAGAAGGTTATATCCACGAGTCCTTTCCATTCATAGCAGGTTTGTTATAATATTATCTGCGCTGATTATCTTCACAGGCGGTTTTCTGATTCTGTTTTCTGTAAAGGAGGGATTTAAACACCCCTTTTTAGTTGCTCTCTTTCAAACAATTTCTGCTTCCACAGGCACAGGTTTTAGCACCACAGATATTAGTAAACTACCTTCTCTTGCCCTTTTTACATTGATTCTTCTTATGTTTATTGGTGCTTCTCCTGGGAGCACAGGAGGAGGAATTAAGACCAGCACCTTTGGGATAATGCTTCTTTCTTTATTTTCTCTCTTGCGAGGGAAAGAGAATGTAAATTTATTTAATAGAGATATTTCTCCGAAGGTAGTCAATAAGGCTTTTGGAATTACTTTAATTGCTCTTTTGGTGATAATCTTGGGCACCTTGATATTACTGGCCTATGAAAAAGTAGAGTTCTTGCGTATATTTTTTGAAGTAGTTTCTGCTTTTGGGACAGTAGGGCTTTCTACAGGAATTACTCCTTCTTTGAGCACGGTTAGCAAACTCGTTCTCTCCCTAATTATGCTTATTGGCCGGGTAGGGCCATTAGCCATCGGCTATTCCCTTATCAAAAAGTCCGAACCTTTGAATTATAAATATGCAGAGGGAGAGATCTTGGTGGGTTGATATGTGCGCCTGTAGCTCAGTTGGATAGAGCGTTGGGTTGCGGACCCAAAGGTCGGAGGTTCGAGTCCTCTCAGGCGTGCCATGATAAATAGAGGCAGAAGAAAAAAGGAGAGGTGCGAGAGTTGGCTTAATCGGCACGACTGGAAATCGTGTGTCTGCCTAAAAGCGGACCGTGGGTTCGAATCCCACCCTCTCCGCCACTACTCCCTTAGAGGCATACTCTTGTTTATTCTCTAAAATTATGGCATAATTATAATAGAGAAGAAATAAGGAGGAGAGATGAAAAAAAGAGGTTTTACCCTCATTGAGGTAATGGTAGTGGTGGCTATTATTGGTATCTTAGCCGCTGTGCTTATTCCCCAGGTAGGGAAGATGATTGGCAAGGGAAAGATAAGCAGAGCACAAGGGGATATTCGCTCTATTGCTAATGCGATATTGGAGTTTCACAATGATGTGGGGAGATGGCCTATACAAGCCCGCGATTTAGCCGAAGGTGTTACACCTGATTGTACAGCGATTATACACGCAGATGTTCTTACTCGATCTTGCACTACAGGAGAAGCAGGTCCTCTGGTAGTAGGCACATTTAATGGAACAGACATACCTAACTGGCAAGGACCTTACTTAGACAAAGATATTCCCTGTGAGGATCCGTGGGGTAATCATTATCTTTACATTGAAGCTTTTGATGAGATTGGAGGTGGTGGAGGTTTTTGTTTTCTCTACAGTGCTATTTACTCTCTCGGACCAAATGGGGAGAGTGAGATGGATGTAGTCAACCGCACCGTAGACGGAGATGATATTGTTATCTGGCTGGAGTAGGGTATAATTTCCTTCCTCTCTGCTATCCCACCCTCCATTTGAGAAAATCTAATATTTTTGTTCGCCATCGTTTTTTTGTCTCTTTCTTCTCTGATTTTAGAAGTGTATTTAGTTTCTCTATGTCTATATATTCCTCTGCCAGTTTCTGCAGAGCGTCTATTTTTTTCTTATCCTCCCGGGTTATCTTGGTGCGCAGGCTATATATCTGGGAGGCAAGGGTGTAAATATCCTCATCTGCTCTCAATATAGGGAGATTTACTGAAAGAAGAATCTCTTTTATGCTTTGAGGAAGGGCGCGTTTTCCTGAGAGAAGGACACCGGCGAGGTTATGTGCCTTTCCTATATTTCTAAAATAGATAGTAAATACCGCCAGAAGGAGGTCTATGCGGTCAGCAGAGGTGATAAGTAGGGTTTGTTCAGAGATATTGCGTAAGAGTTCTAATATCGTCTCCGGCTCCATTGTGCCCACAATTATCCTTCCTATATTCCTCTCTAGACACTTTTCTCCACTTACTATCTCTGCTTGAGTGTGTTGAGCAATAAGCCAGAGAGGAGGGTTGGAGAGAAGGGGACAATAGGGGAGTAATCCAAGAAGAGCAATTCCTTCTTTCTGAAGATATTGCTTCAGACAAGTAGAGACTCTCCTGTATTTCTCCTGGAGAATCTTATTAACCAGCACCCCAAGCACTCTACACCCTTTCTGTTCAAAAAAACTTCTGTTTAGGTTTATTTCATCGATGCTTCGTCCAATTCCCCCTTCACAGACCAGCAAAACATCTGCTTCCAGAAGTTTTGCTACTTCCGGGTTGGAGAGATGGAAGACCGAACCTACTGCGGAATGGCCGGTGCCCTCAATTATCAACAGATCTGCCTGTTTTACAAGGTTTTCATAGGCTTTGCGAATTCTTTTTCTAAATCCTTTTCCTACCTCTCCCTGGATATACTTCTCACTAAGTCCTTTCTCGATTATCAGTGGACTCATATCCTCTATTCTATCCTCAAGAGCAAATACTTCCTTTATCAACAGTGCGTCTTCACTTACCTTCTGCTGTTCGATTAGGGTATACCTTTGAGAGAGGGGTTTGAGAAAGGCAATTCTGCCGAAGTTTTTTTTAAGCAGATGAATAAGTCCGAGGGAAATAGAGGTTTTTCCGATATCCTGGCGCGTGGAGGCGATAAAGAGGGATTTAGACATTTTGTGTGCCGTCAATGATAATTCGCAAAAGGGCGAGGTATTTCTCGCTTGTCTTGGCGATTATCTCCTCAGGTAGAGAAGGAGCAGGAGGATTTTTATCCCAGTTGATAGTGCTAAGGTAATCGCGCACGAACTGCTTATCCAGATTTATCTGTTCTCTGCCGGGAGAGTAGGAATCTTTAAGCCAGAATCTGGAGGAGTCCGGGGTAAGGAGTTCATCAATAAGCAGGAGTTGATTATTGTTTATCCCAAATTCAAACTTTGTATCCGCAATGATCAGCCCCTTCTTCTCTGCATATTCAGAGGCTTTTTTATAGAGTGAGAGACTAATCTCCTTTATTCTCTTTGTCAGATCCTTCCCTATCATATTCTCTACATAAGTTTGGGAAACATTTATATCATGCCCCTTATCTTCTTTTGTTGCCGGGGTAAAGATAGGTTCATCAAGTTTTTGAGCCTTTTTAAGCCCCCGGGGCAGAGTCTGCCCACAGATGGAATAAGTGCGTTGATACTCTTTCCACGCCGAGCCACACAGATAACCACGCACTACACACTCCACAGGAATGGCCTCTGCTTTTTTTACCAGCATTGAGCGATGCTCTAATACCCTTCGATGGGCTAATACTTCCTGCGGAAAATCCTCTATGTTGGTAGTAATCAGGTGGTTGGAGATAATATCCTTGGTAAAGTTAAACCAGAAGGCAGAAAGTTGAGTGAGAACCCTGCCTTTGTGAGGAATAGGGTCGGGGAGGACTACATCAAAGCAGGAGATTCTGTCGGTAGAAATAATCAGAAGATTGTCTCCCAGCGCGTAGATGTCCCTCACCTTACCTCGTTTAAGGAGAGGGATTCGCTCAAGATTGGTAGCGAAGAGAGCGGATTTATCCCTCATTGTCTTTTTCAAGGGCTTCTTCCAATCTTTCTTTCTGTTCTTTTAGAATCTGAAAGAGGAGGGGAGGAGTTTGGGGAATGCGGGTCTTATAAATTTGGATGATTCTCTCTATCTTCTCCAGATTTGCCTTAATGCGCACAGAAAATAGACGCTGATATAGGTCTTTGGAGAAGTTTTTATTTAAGGTTTCCTTAAATAGAATTTTAAGGTCTTCATAACAAGGTAGAAAGCCAATAGGTGTGCGAACCGCTTCTACTTTTTTATTTATTCTTAGATTCATCCACTTGAGCCAAACTCTCTTATCTTCTATAGCGGTTAGATATTGACCTTTTTCATCCTTCAGAAAATAATTTACTCCAAAGATAAGCGGAGGGTTTTTCAGGTCTTTGGCAAACTCTAAATGATTCTGGATATATTTACCCACCGGAATGGAGAGAAAATCCAGGTTTGCCATCGGATTGAACTTCCTCACTCCTTCTTTTCCCAGAGTAGCAGAGGTAGTCTCGGACTCTATAGAAGCAGCAATGGTGATTACCCCGTGCACCCAGTCAAAACTCTCAAACACAGGAGGCCAAGCAGAGGAATCACGTCCTCCATAGATTATTCCTTTGATCTCCACTCCCTGCGCATCCTCTAAATGAGGATCACAGTTTTTTAAGGTGCTCAATCTGATAGTATAGCGTGCATTGGGATGAGGATAGGAGGATTGTTTTTCTTCTCCCCTGAGCCTTCCATCCCCTAACCAGTAAGGATGGCCATTCTTAACCAATACATTAGAGAAGATGACCTCAGGGGAATGCATAAGGGCTTCCCAGATTAAAGGGTCATTATCAGGATTTACATCCTTGATTATTCCAAAGATTCCCCTCTCCACATTTACTCCAAATACCTTTCCTTCTTGCTTGCGTAAATAGGCTATGTCGTCTCCTAAAATACTCTCTCCTTCAAGCATACAGGTGGATGTTTTTCCACAGGCACTGGGAAAGGCTCCGCTGAGATAGGTTTTTCTCCCTTCTTTGTCTCGGACTCCCATTATAAACATATGCTCAGCCAACCATCCCTCCTTGTCTGCCTTCCTTATTGCCAATCTTAAAGCCAGTTTTTTTAGTCCTATCGTATTTCCACCATACTGGGAGTTTACTGTAAAGACAGTATTATCAGAAAGGTCTATATATATCCTTCTTTTATCTACATTCTTACTTACATTATTCTCCAGTTCGCCTGCAGAGTGCACATATTTGAAGAACTCTATCCCTTCTCCTCTTTTCTTAAATACCTCATAAGCCGGACGAAAAAGGATATCCTCTGAGTGAGCAACATAAGCCGAGTCAGTAATCTGGACTCCATACACAGAAAAAACAGATTCAACAGGACCAAGGCAGAGAAAGAGAACAAACATCTCTTTCCCTTTCATACTATCCTTCAGCAAGGTTTTTATCTCCTTTAATCCTTTTTCTCGCTCTATAGAGTTGATCTCCTTGCTTAGATCTTCACCCTCTTTCAGAAGAAACTTTGTATTTTCTTTGTCTCTCGCCTGGTCATAAATTCCGTCAAGATGAAAGGTATGTCCCTTCCTACTCAGTTCCTTTTCTTCCCCATATTCTTTTGCCTTTTCTCTTATATAATCTGCATCTTCAGGAGAGTCGGTGCGCACAAACACAGAAAGAGGATTGCAGAGGCGGACATATTCACCAACAAATTCTATCAGTTTGGGATTATCTAAATCCAGAAGTCTCTGATAACTTTTTGCCGAACATTTGCTCTTGAGTAATTCAAGTTGCTCTTTTACTTCCTCTTTCCTCACCATCTTTTTAATCTCCTTTAGAAAAAGTTTAGTAAACCTCTTTTATTTAGAAATATCAAGAATTTATCATTTTGTCAAGGAATTTTTGATTTTCCTCTATAATTTCTCTTGTTTTTTTCAAAAAATATGTTATAATTAAAACACGATTATAAAGGCACGATATAGAGGGAAAGATGATGAGGGTAAAGTTAATAAATTACACGCCTTATGCAGAAAAGATATCCGCAATTGCGGGCAAACTCTGTTATGCAAAGTGCTCTTTTGAGGACCTGGAGAAGATAAGCAGAGAGGAGGAGAAAAGGTTCCTTAAAAAGGTGCTTAAATTAGGGCATCTTTCTGTAATAGAGCATACAAGTTTTACTTTCGCTATAGAAGGTATCTCGCGCGTTACCTCTCATCAATTGGTGCGTCATCGCATCGCCTCCTTTTCTCAGCAGAGTCAGAGGTATGTAGAGAAGAGGAATTTTGAGTATGTGATTCCCCCTACTATAAAGAAGAAAAAGAGGTTAAAGCAACTCTTTGAGAAGGTTATCGAACAGATAAACAACGCATATTCTGAGTTTCTGGAAAATGGTATCCCTGTGGAGGACGCTCGTTTTATCCTTCCCAACGCTTGCCAGACCAGAATGATTGTGACAATGAATGCGCGCGAACTTCTACATTTCTTTAGACTAAGATGTGCCAAAGATAGCCAGTGGGAGATTCGCCAGATGGCAAATCTTATGTTGAAGGAAGTACGTAAGGTAGCCCCTATTCTGTTTAAGGAGTTCGGGCAATGAAGAGCACGATAAATGGTGCTTATCCAAAGATTGGTGGCCAGCCAGACCTCCGTAAGGCAATCCATCAGTTTGAAAAAGGGCAGATAGGAAAGGAGGAGTTAGAGGAGATTCAAAGGGAAACGATAAGGCGAGTAATAAAGGAACAAGAGGAGGCAGGGATAGATTTAGTGGGGGATGGTTTGATTCGCTTTGAGGATATGTTTTCTTCATTGGTAGAGAGTTGGCAGGGGATTCAGCGAAAAGGACTTAAGAGGTTTTTCGATAATAACACCTACTATCGTCAACCAGTAATTGAGGGAGAGATAGTCTACTTTCCTTCCCCTTATATAGAGGATGTGAAGTTTGCTTTTTCTGTAGCCACCAAGCCTTTGAAGGCTATCTTACCCGGTCCATTTACCTTCTCCAAATTGAGTGAGAATAAATTCTATCCTACTCAGGAGAGGTTGATCAGCGCCCTTACCAGCGCCTTGCTGGAGGAAGCAAGACAAATAGAAGGGTATGTGCAGGCAATCCAGTTTGATGAGCCTTCCTTGCCCCTATTTCCTGCAGAGATAGAGAAAGTGAAGGAGGAGTTTGAACGGATAAGAAAGGGGTTGAAGAAAAAGATCCTTCTTTCTATTTATTTCTCTCCACTTAAAGGCTCTCTTCCTTCTTTGGCAGATTTCCCGGTAGATGGACTGGTCTTGGATTTGCTTACTGAGGAGAATCTTCAATCTTTGCTCGATTTTCTGAGGGAGAAAGGATATAAGAAAGAGATCGGTCTGGGTTGTATAGATGCAAGGAATACAAGGTTGGAAAAGAAGGAGGAGGTAAAAGATATTGTTGCTCAGATAAAGGACTATTTCTCAGGAGACCTGTATCTAACCCCTAATTGCAGTTTAGAGTTTTTACCTCACTCTGTAGTCCTGAGCAAGATAAGAAATATGGTGGAGATTGCCAGAAGATGTTGAAGACAACCAGTGTAGGAAGTTTACCCAAGCCGGATTACTTAAAAAAAGCGCGTATAGCTGCGCAGAAAGGGGAGATTAGTACGGAGGAACTGAAGGAGTTGGAAAGGAAGGCGACAGAGGAGTGGATAAGAAAACAGGAGGAGATCGGGCTGGATATTCTGGTGGATGGAGAGATGTATAGAGGGGATATGGCTACCTATTTTGCCGAGAATCTGAAGGGTTTTAAGATTAGTGGACTGGTACGCAGTTATGGAAATCGCTATTATCGCAAACCTATAGTGGTGAGCAAGATAAAAAGAGAGAAACCAATTACCCTCCAGATGTTCAGGTTTGCCCAGGGTTTGACCCGGAAGCCGGTAAAAGGAATGCTTACCGGTCCTTATACAATGGCTGATTGGTCGTTTAATGAATACTATCCTAATCGCCGCGCCTTGGTTTTGGACTTAGCCGAGGCAATTCATAGAGAAGCAGTGGATCTGCAAGAGGCGGGAGCAGAGTATATTCAGATTGATGAACCAGCGATCTCCACACGCCCGGAGGAGATCGATTTAGCCATTGAAGCAATGGGCATTGTCACAAAAGGCTTGAGAGTAGGCACGATTACCCATATCTGCTATGGAGATTTTGAGAAGATATACCCCAGAATGTTAGAGTTGCCTGTGGAGCAGATAGACCTTGAGTTTGCCAATAGACAGTTCTCTCTTTTAGAGTTTATTCGTCAAAAGGGTGGGTTTAGTAAACAGGTAGGTTTAGGGGTGGTTGATGTGCACTCCCACCAGATTGAGAGCAAGGAGGAGGTCAAGAGAAATATAGTTAGAGCCTTAGAGGTGTTTAAACCTGAGCAGGTTTTTGTAGATCCGGATTGTGGCTTAAAAACTCGCACAGAGGAGGAGGCAATAGCAAAACTAAAGGTGATAGTAGAAGCAGTGAAGGAACTGAAAGAGGAGAGGGGGCTTTCTCTTTGATTAATCAGAAGGTAGCAGTGAATTCTTCTCGCTTTAGATTTGCTATAAGTCTTTTGCTCTCTGTGAATATCCATATCTTCTTGTTTCTCCTTATTTCTTCTCGTCAGCCTAAATGTTCTTCTCTCACGCCAAGGGTTATTTACCATCAACAAACCTCGCTCTTCCTTAGGAGGGAGGGAAAGGTAGAAGCGGAGAAAAAGAGAGGGGGAAAAGTAAGCGTTAAGAAGGAATCTCTCTCGGCAAAATTAGCAGAAGAGAGAAGAGTAGATGGCAAAAAGAAAAAAGAGGAGAGGAAAAGAGGAAGGAAGGTAAACTGGAGAAGGAAGACAAGGAGGGAGAAGGGAAAGATAAAGGCAGAGGGAAGCAGGAGGGAGAAGCAGGTATGGGAAGACTACTACAGGGTTATTAGCAGAAGGATAGAGGAACAGGCAGTTTATCCCGAAGAGGCACGCCAGAGGAAAGAAGAGGGGTTGGTATATCTTTCTTTTGTCCTTTCTAAAGATGGGCATCTTGAGGAGGTAAAGGTGCGTATATCTTCAGGATATGAGAGGCTGGATAGAGCGGCTCTTGAGAGTATAAAGAAAGCCTCCCCTTTCCCTGCTTTTCCGAAGCAAATAAAGGAAAAAAGACTGGTTTTGAATATTCCCATCTCTTTTGAGATTAAATAAGAGATGAAGAGGGTATGTATAAGAGAGAAGGAGAGTGTATTGCATATATGTGCAGAAAAGGACTTGACAAGGGAGGCAAGAGATTTGGTGCGCAGGTATCGTGCTCAGATAGAGAGGTATATTAGAAGACATCCAGAATGGGCAGAGAGTTTTTCTCCTGTGCAAGCAAAAAAACACTCTCCGATTATTGTAAAAGAGATGTCTAAAGTCGCAGAGTTGTGCGGAGTAGGACCTATGGCAGGAGTGGCAGGAGCAATTGCTGAATTTATGGGAAGGAGGTTAGCAAGACTTTCCGAGGAGATTATCATTGAGAATGGAGGAGATATCTTTATGCACACCAGAAGAGAAAGGAAGGTTTGTATTTTTGCGGGAAGGTCTAAATTCAGCGAGAAGGTTGCCTTAAAAATTAGCCCTTCCGATCAGCCTTATGGAATTGCTACCTCCAGCGGGACAGTGGGGCATTCATATAGTGCAGGAGTATCAGACGCAACAGTGATTATCTCCGGATCCGCTTTGCTTTCAGACGCCCTTGCCACTGCAACCGCTAACATAGTCAAAGGGAAGAAGGACATCCTTAAAGGTTTAGATTTTGCACGCAAAATCAATGGAGTGAAAGGGGTGTTGATAATCTTGAAGGATGATATAGGTATCTGGAAATGTGAGATTGAGTATAATCCAAAAGGCTATAAGTTTCTTTTCCCCGAACAAAACATAAACTCAAGTTAATCTCTATTTATCTTAAAAGGAGTTGATGAAATTGACTGAAGTAAGAGTAAGGCCAAATGAATCGTTTGAGAGGGCTCTGCGTCGGTTTAAGCGGATGGTGGAGAAGGAAGGGATATTGAGACAGGTGCGCGACCACAAGGAATACGAAAAACCCAGTGAAAAACGACGCAAGAGAAGGAAACCAAAAGGTGGAAACGCTTGAGCAAAGGTAGTTTATGCCAACTTTTAAATATGTTGCTAAAACTCAAGGCGGAGAGAAGATAGAGAGGATTGTAGAGAATGAGGAGTTTGCCCAGTTAGTCAGCAAATTAAGAGCACAGAATCTAATTATTATCTCTATTGAGGAGATAAAAACAGGGAGAAAAAAGGCTAAACGGGGGAAGATAAAGCCAGAGGACCTGGTAATTTTTTCCCGCCAATTATCTACTCTCCTTGACGCAGGAATTACTCTGGTGCAAGGCTTGAATATTCTCAGCGAGCAGGTAGAAAAGGAAAGGTTTAAGGAGATAATCAGGGATCTGGAGAAAGAGATACGCGGAGGAAAGTCTTTTTCAGAGGCACTCTCTAAATATCCTTCTATCTTCTCTTCGCTTTTTGTAAATATGGTAAGAGCAGGAGAGAAGAGCGGAAGGCTTTCTGCTACTTTGGATCGTTTATCTACTTATTTGGAGAGAACCAATGCTCTTCTGAGAAAGGTAAGATCTGCTTTGATCTACCCCGCAGTGGTTAGTTCTATGGCTATAATTATTACTATGGTGCTCTTGCTTAAGGTTATCCCTACTTTCAAAAATATCTTCTCTGCTTTAGGAGGAACCTTGCCTTTACCCACCCAGATTCTCATTAACATAAGTGATTTTACCAAGCGATACTTCCCCATAGCAATTCTATGCTTAGGAGGTATAGTTTGTTTTGTTATTCGCTACTCTCATACCGAAAAAGGAAGGTTTGCTTTAGATAGACTAAAATTGCAACTTCCTATATTTGGTATACTATTTCGCAAGGTAGCCATCAGTAAGTTTTGTCGCACCTTCTCCACATTAGTGGAAAGTGGGGTTTCTATCCTTGATTGTTTGAGTATTGTGGGTAGGACTGCAGGAAATAAGGTAATTGAAAAGACGGTGATAAAGGTTAAGGAGAGTATTCGAGAGGGTGAGAATATCGCTTCTCCCTTAGGAAATAGCGGCATCTTTCCTCCTTTGGTTACTCGAATGATCGCTGTGGGAGAGCAGAGTGGTCAACTATCCAAGATGCTTTCCAAGATAGCAGATTTTTATGAACAAGAGGTGGATGCTGCAGTTTCTGGACTAACCTCACTCATTGAGCCTATAATCATTGCTTTTTTGGGTATAGTAATCGGATCCATCGCTGTAGCGATGCTCTTGCCCATTTTTAAGATATCCACCTTGATTAGATAAAAAACCAGTCCTTATAAATTTGGAATCTTAGTATCTCTAAATTTAATCAGGAGGGACAGATGTTTAGTCGGTTTACAGAACGAGCGCGAAGGGTCATTCTGTTAGCCAAAGAGGAGGCAAAGAGGTTAAATCACGACTATATCGGCACTGAGCATCTTCTCTTAGGTCTGGTGCGAGAAGGGGAGGGGGTAGCAGCAGCAGTTCTGGAGGAACTGGGAGTAAGTTTGGAGACTGTGCGTTTAGAGGTAGAGAAATTGGTCAAGCCAGGAACGGATCTACTCGTCTCCGGAGATATCCCTTTTACCCCCAAAGCAAAAGAGGTGATAGAATTAGCCTTTGATGAAGCAAAGAAGATGGGACATAACTATATCGGCACCGAACATCTCCTTCTGGGGCTGATTCGCCAGAGAGAAGGGATTGGAGGACAGGTTTTACTTAATTTAGGTCTGGATCTGAAGAGGTTAAGGAATGCGGTGATGCAATTATTGAATCAGGCAGTTCCTTCTGAAGAAGCAGAGATAGAAAAGCCTGGAGGAAAGAAAAAGAGGGTTACTAAAACCCCCGCTCTTGATGCTTTTGGCCGCGACCTGACCAGTTTAGCCAGGGAGGGCAAACTTGACCCGGTAGTAGGGAGAGAAAATGAGATTGAGAGAGTAATTCAGGTATTGGCACGACGCACAAAGAACAATCCTGTTTTGTTAGGAGAGGCAGGAGTGGGGAAGACAGCAATTGTGGAAGGATTAGCCCAGAGGATTGTAGAAGGGGCTGTTCCTGAAGTGCTTTTGGAGAAAAGGATAGTCATTCTCGATTTAGGACTAATGGTTGCAGGTACAAAATATAGAGGGCAATTTGAGGAGAGGATTAAAGCGGTGATGGAGGAGATTAGAAGGGCAAAGAATGTAATTCTGTTTATTGACGAACTTCATACATTGGTAGGTGCAGGAGGAGCGGAAGGTGCTCTTGATGCTTCTAATATCCTCAAGCCTGCTCTTTCCCGTGGAGAGATTCAGTGTATTGGAGCGACTACCTTGAATGAGTATCGCAAGTATATTGAGAAAGATGCTGCTCTTGAACGAAGATTTCAGACAATCATTGTAGAACCCCCTTCCATAGAGGAGACAATAGAAATTCTTAAAGGATTAAGGCCTAAATACGAAGCCTATCATAATGTAGAGTTTACTGATGAGGCTCTGGAGGCTGCAGTTAAGTTATCAGAGAGGTATATTAGCGGAAAGTTTCTTCCGGATAAGGCAATAGACCTGATAGATGAAGCAGGATCGCGGGCGCGTTTGAATGCCACTTTTGTTCCTCCTAACTTTAAGAACCTTAAGGAGAAGATAGAGAGTCTGAATAAAGAGAAAAAGGAGGCGGTAGCAAATCAGGACTTTGAGAAGGCGGCACAGATAAGAGATGAGGAAAGAAAAGTGAGAGAGATGTTAGAAAAAAAGGAAAGGGAATGGAGAGAGGCGCAGAGAGAGAAGAGGATAAAAGTGGATAAGGAGGATATAGCAGTCATTGTTTCCAAGATTACTAATATCCCTGTTGCTCAGTTAGAGGAGAAGGAGGCAAAGAGGCTATTAAGAATGGAGGAGGAGATACATAAACGCCTAATCGGACAGGATGAAGCAGTGCAGGCAGTGGCAAAAGCCCTAAGGCGCTCCCAGGCAGGGATTAGGGACCCGCGTCGGCCAATAGGCTCGTTTATCTTCTTAGGTCCTACAGGCGTAGGCAAGACTCTATTAGCCAGAGTATTAGCCGAGTTTATGTTTGGGCATGAGGACGCAATGATCCAGATTGATATGTCCGAGTATATGGAGAAGTTTAATGTCTCCCGCCTAATAGGAGCACCTCCTGGCTATGTAGGCTATGAAGAAGGAGGACAGTTAACTGAGAAGGTGCGGCGTAAGCCATACTCAGTGGTATTGTTGGATGAGATTGAGAAAGCCCATCCGGATGTGTTTAACCTTCTTCTCCAGATTTTAGAGGATGGGAGTCTCACCGATAGTTTTGGAAGAAAAGTGAATTTTAGAAATACTATCTTGATAATGACCTCTAACCTGGGCACAGAGATGCTGAAGAAGAAGGGAACTATTGGTTTTGCTTCGGAAGGCGAAGATAGTTCTTATGAAGCGATGAAGAAGAAGATACTGGATAGTGCAAAGAAGACATTTAGGCCCGAGTTCTTGAATCGTATAGACGAACTGGTAGTATTTCGCTCACTTACTCGCGAGGATCTAAAGAGGATTGTAGAATTGCAAGTAGGGGAGGTGAAACAGAGGCTCTCGGAGAAGCAGATGGAGATAGAACTTACTCCTTCAGCAAAGGAGTTCTTGATTGAGAAAGGCTATGATCCTCTTTTGGGAGCAAGGCCTTTACGCCGAACTATCCAAAGGCATTTAGAGGATCCTCTCTCAGAGGAGATTTTGGCGGGAAGATTTAAGCAGGGAGAAAGAATAAAGGTGATAGAGAAAAATGGACGCTTAATTTTTGAATCTGAATGAAGGGAAAGATTATCTGCATTATAGAGTACCTGGGAGGGCTTGCCCTTCTGCTGGCCAGAAGTATTATCTGGAGTTTTGTTCCTCCTTTTAGAATAAGGCGAGTTATTAAGCAAGTAGAAAGGATAGGGGCAGATGCTCTGCTTATTATCTTTTTAGTTGCCGGATTTACAGGAATAGTCCTGGCTCTGCAAACTGCCTATATGCTTCGCCGGATTAGTTCCGAGATATATATTGCTTCTTTAGTTTCTATCTCTATGGCTAGAGAATTAGGTCCTGTGTTTACCGGATTAGTGGTTGCAGGGAGGACAGGAGCAGCGATTACTGCCGAGATTGGCACAATGAAGGTGAGTGAGCAGATTGATGCCTTAAAGACATTGGCGGTTAATCCCATCAAGTACTTAGTGGTTCCACGCTTTTTAGGGAGTTTAATAGTAGTGCCTCTTTTGACTATCTATGCAGATTTTATAGGAATACTTGGGGGAGGATTGGTGGCTATCTACAAGTTAGGAATTAGCCGAAGTCTTTATTTCAAGATGGCTTTTCAACCTATGGTGTATAAGGATTTTTTCACGGGATTAGTGAAGGCGTTTGTATTTGCCGGAATAATCTCCTTGGTAGGGTGTTATGAAGGATTTCGCACCCAAGGAGGTGCAGAGGGAGTGGGGAGGGCAACTACTGCTTCTGTGGTTATCTCATTTATCCTAATCATCTGGGCTGATTGCCTGTTTACCGCTATTTTTTATTTTCTCTTTCCTTAAGACTGAGTAGATCAGGTTATGATAAGAATAAAAGGATTATGCAAATCCTTTGGTAATCACCTTGTACTTGACCATTTAAGTCTGGATATTCGGAAGGGAGAGACAATGGTGATTATTGGGCAAAGTGGGTGCGGAAAGAGTGTATTACTCAAGCACATTGTGCGTATTCTTGAGCCTGATGAGGGTGAGATATGGATAGATGGACAAAACATAGGAAGGTTAAACAGAAAAGCACTCAATGCTCTGCGGATGAAGATAGGGGTGCTTTTTCAGGAAGGGGCATTATTTGATTCACTTACTGTAGGGGAGAATGTAGGTTTTCTTTTATTAGAGCATAGCAAGATGAGACGAGAGGAGATTTTTAGATGTGTGCGCGAGAAGTTGGAGATGGTAGGGTTGAAAGGAATAGAGAATCTTTTTCCTATAGAACTTAGCGGAGGAATGAAGAAACGGGTAGGATTGGCGCGGGCAATCTGTGCCAATCCCCAGATAATCCTCTATGATGAGCCTACTACCGGAGTAGATCCGATTATGGCTGCAGTAATCAACGACCTTATTCGAAAATTGCACAATCAATTAAAGGTCACTTCAGTGGTGGTTACCCATGACATAGCCAGTGCGTATAAGATAGCGGATAGAATTGCTATGCTCTATCAAGGAAGGATTATTGCAGTAGGTAGTCCCAAGGAGATCAAAGAGAGTTCCAATCCTTTTGTTCAACAATTTATAAAAGGAGAAAAGGAAGGTCCAATTGGAAGCAATTCTATATCCAGCAGATAATTCCAATCAGGAGTAGTTATGAGTATAAAGACAGAAGTAAAAGCAGGGTTATTTGTTTTCTTTGCTTTTCTGGTATTTTTTATCATTGTATTTTCTATCAGCGACTTCTCTCTGAAAGAAGGATATACCTTCTCTGTGAAATTCAATTTTGTTAATGGTTTGGATACATCTGCTCCTGTAAGGCTGGCCGGGGTAAAAATAGGAGAGGTGAGGGCAATAAAAGTAAGCAAAGGATATCCGCCAGTAGAGGTTCTCATCTGGGTCAGGAAAGGTGTTCCTATAAGCAAGGATGCGCAGGTCTATGTTAGTAGTTTGGGGTTATTGGGAGAAAAATATATAGAGATCTTTCCGGGACGCTCCAGTATCTTAATCAAAGAAGGAGATACAATTATTGGGCAGGATCCTATATCTGTCCAGCAACTTTCTCATTTAACCAAACACACGATACGGAAGATAAACGAAGTAGCCAGGGATATAGAGGAGTTGATAGGCGATAAGGAGGTGAGGAAGGATATAAAAGGGTTGATAAAAAGTAGTAAAAACCTATCTGAAGAGTTGAGTGGCTTGGTAAAGGAAGCAAACAAGTCCTTGGTAAACTTCAACCTTATTCTTACCCAGATAAATAGTGGTCAAGGCACTGTGGGTAAACTTATCAAGGAAGAGGAATTGTATAATGAGATAAAAGAGGTGGTAGAGGATATTAAGAAACATCCGTGGAAGTTATTCCGTAAAACAAGAGAGAGAAAAAGGAGGAGGAGATGATTAGAGTAGGTATCAACGGATTTGGACGGATTGGAAGAAATGTGTTCAAGATTATTCAGGAGAAGGAGGGAATGGAGGTCATTGCTATCAATGACCTTACCGATGCCAAGACTCTTGCCCACCTTCTTAAATACGACTCTGTGCATGGAAGGTTTAAGGGAGAGGTTTTGGCTAAGGATAAGAGTATTATAGTCAAAGGAAAAGAGATAAAGATAAGCAGTATAAAAAATCCTCAAGAGTTAGGCTGGGATAGGTTGGGAGTGGAGATTGTGATTGAATCCACAGGAGTATTCCGCAGTAGAGAACAGATATCTCTACATCTGGAGGCAGGAGCAAAGAAGGTTATTCTTACCGTTCCGGCCAAGGACGAGATTGATAATACTATAGTTTTAGGGGTGAATGATAAAGAACTGAAGGAGAGCGATAGAATAGTATCTAATGCCTCTTGCACCACCAATTGTCTTGCTCCTCTGGTAAAGGTTCTCCATGAGAATTTTGGAGTAGTTAAGGGATTGATGACCACTGTGCATGCTTACACCAATGACCAGAGAATCCTTGATCTTCCTCATAAAGACCTGCGACGGGCAAGGGCAGCAGGAGAGAATATCATTCCTACCACTACCGGGGCAGCAAAGGCAGTAGCGAAGGTGATTCCTGCTTTGAAAGGAAAGATCAATGGAATGGCGATGCGAGTTCCGGTGAAGGATGGCTCAATAGTGGATTTTGTCGCTGAGTTAGAGAAAGAGGTTTCGGTAGAGGAGGTAAACTCAGCAATGAGGAAAGCGGCTGAGGGAGAACTTAAGGGGATTATGGAATACACCGAGGACCCTATAGTCTCCTCAGATGTGATAGGAAATCCTCATTCGGTTATCTTTGATGCTCTCTCTACGATGGTAATCGCTGGAAATATGGTCAAGGTAGTAGGCTGGTATGATAACGAGTGGGGTTATTCTAACCGTGTAGTGGATTTGATAGAACGCTTGGCAAGATTCTTGCACTAATTGTGGGAAGATTTCAATAATTTTGATGATAAGGTTTATTTAACAGGGATTTGCTAATCAGGTTTTAGGCAATTGGATGCGTAGTGTTTCTATAATTGGCACAGGTTATGTAGGGCTGGTTACAGGCACTTGTTTAGCCGAAATAGGGCATAAAGTAGTTTGTGTGGATAGCAACAAAGAGAAGATAAGAAAATTGCAGAAGGGAGTTATCCCCATCTACGAACCTCAACTGGAAGAGTTGGTTCATAAAAATAAGAAAAAAGAGAGGTTATTTTTTAGCACAAGTATAAAAAGAGCAGTGAAGGAGTCAGAGATTATCTTCATCTGTGTGCATACCCCAGAGAAGGATAACGGAGAGCCAGACTTGTATTATGTAGAGTTGGTTGCCCAGAAGATAGCCGAACTGATGCGAGAGTATAAGGTGATTGTGAGCAAAAGCACAATGCCTGTGCGCACAGGGAAGAAGATAAAAGAGACGATTAAAAATTACTGCTCAAACGAACTGGAATTTGATGTAGTTTCTAATCCAGAGTTTCTACGGGAGGGTTCGGCAGTAAGAGATTTTTTGTTTCCCCAGAGGATTGTTATTGGCTTGGAGAGTAAGCGAGCAGAAAGGATAATGCGCGATTTATACAGACCGATAAGAGCACCTGTTCTTATTACCAGTATTGAAACAGCAGAGATTATCAAACACAGTTGTAATGCCTTCTTAGCAACCAAGATTTCTTTTATCAACGCCATAGCCAATCTTTGCGAGAAGGTGGGAGCGGATGTAGAAGAGGTGGCTCGGGCAATGGGATTAGATAGAAGAATAGGAAGAGAATTCTTAAAGGCAGGCATTGGTTATGGAGGTTCATGTCTCCCTAAGGATATAGAGGCTTTTGTGCATATTGCCAAGAAGAGCGGTTATGATTTTGAGTTATTGAGGGTAGTGCAGAAGATTAACAAACAGCAGAGAGATATGTTTATTAGCAGGATTAAAGAAGTGCTCTGGAATTTAAGAGGAAAACAGATAGGGGTGCTGGGTCTATCCTTTAAGCCAAATACCGATGATATGCGCAATGCTCCTTCTGTTGAGATTATCAATAGACTCTTAGAAGAAGGAGCCGTGATCAAGGTCTATGACCCGGTCGCTATATCCAGGGCAAAGGATATCTTCAAAGACAGTGTCAGGTATTGCCGCAGTGCTTATGAGGTGGCTCAAGATAGCGAGAGTTTATTGATTCTCACCGAATGGGAGGAGTTTAGAAAACTGGATTTGGGACGAATAAGGAATTTGTTGAAGGTAAAGGTAATCATCGATGGCAGAAATCTATTTGACCCCCAGAAAATGAGAAAGAAAGGATTTAGGTATATTTGTATAGGGCGAGGGAGATGATCTCACTTGTTACTGGGGGAGCAGGTTTTATCGGTTCCCATCTGTGCAGAAGGTTGATAGAGAGAGGGGAGAGGGTAATCTGTGTAGATAACTTTATTAGTGGAACAAGAAGAAATATAGAAAGACTTCTCTCTCATCCTCAATTTAAATTAATAGAGCATGATATCTCCGAGCCTTTGTATATAGAGGAAGAAATAGATTGGATGTTTCACCTTGCTTCTCTTGCTTCCCCTTATTATTATTTGCACTATCCTATAAAAACACTCAAGAGTGGGCTCTTGGGAACATATAACTGTCTTGGATTAGCCAAGACCAAAGGAGCCAAATTCTTCCTTGCTTCTACCTCTGAAGTCTATGGGAATGCTTTAGTTCACCCGCAAAAAGAAGAATACTGGGGCAATGTTAACCCTATTGGTGTTCGAAGTTGCTATGATGAGAGCAAAAGAGGAGCAGAGGCACTTACCTACGCCTATATGCGAAAGCATAATATAGAGGTGCGTGTAGCCCGCATCTTTAACACCTATGGACCAAATATGCAAGTAGAGGATGGAAGGGTAGTGTCTAACTTTATTGTGCAGGCGCTAAAAGGAGAGGATATAACTGTCTATGGTCAAGGCAGGCAAACACGTTCATTTTGCTATATAGATGATCTGATAGAAGCAATCTTAAAGATGTGCGGCACAGATTACAGGCTACCTCTGAACATAGGTAATCCAGAGGAAATCAGGATTATTGATCTGGCTAACCTGATCTTGAAGATGACCAACTCGAGGTCAAAAGTGAGATTTCTGCCTTTGCCCGAAGATGACCCCGAGCACAGAAAACCAGACATTAGCAAGGCAAAAAGCATTTTGCGATGGGAGCCCAAGATAGGATTGGAGGAGGGATTAAGGAGAACGATAAAGTTCTTTAGAGGAGTGTTGGAAGAACAGAAGAATTTATGAATCCATATCTTTCTCTCTTTTCTTCTATTGGTTTGGCAATAATTGCTCAGATTCTCCTAAAATTGGCGATGCTCCAGATAGGGAAGATAAATCTACACTGGAACAATCTCTTTTCTATCTTCTGCAGGATTTTCTTTCATCCTCTCGTCCTTTTAGGACTCTTCCTTCTGGGAATAAGCGCTTTTCTCTGGTTAGTATCCTTGAGTAATCTCAAATTATCCTATGCCTATCCAATGGTGGCTATAAGCTATGTGGCTCTTCCTGTTTTTTCTCACTTCTTCTTCGGAGAACCTCTAACTCTGGCCAAGATATTTGCTCTGAGTGTTATAGTTTCAGGTATTATCCTTCTATCAAAATTCTCTTAAGATTCTTAAGCAAGCAACCACTTTCCACCCCTGGGGTGGAAATCGGGAAATATAGATTAAGGGGGAAAGATGAAAGGGAGAGTTGTTCTTGTTATGTTTATCTGCCTTCTGCTAATGGTAATACGCTCTTCAGCCGATGAGAGCATAACCCTTACCACCTATTTCCCTGCTCCTTCAGGAGAGTATGAGGTGGTAAAGGTGAGGAAATTGGCAGTAGGTCCAAGTTTAGATCCT
>QNCL01000005.1 GCA_003645805.1 Candidatus Omnitrophota bacterium | reverse complement strand
GGAGTAAAGGTTTGGGTATATAAGGGAAGAGAGGTTAAAGCATCCTCCCTCTCTTCAGATTCAGAAAAAGAAAAGTAGAGGTGGACTATGTTGATGCCCAAAAGGGTGAAATATCGGAAGGTGCAGAGGGGGAGACGGAAGGGAATAAGCAGTAGAGCATCGGAACTCAGTTTTGGTAAATATGGAATTAAAGCATTAGAATCTGGTTGGTTTACAGATAGCCAGATTGAAGCGGCGCGTGTTGCCCTCACGCGTAAACTTCAGCGAGGAGGGAAGATTTGGATAAGGATTTTTCCTGACAAGCCGGTAAGTAAGAAACCTGCAGAGACAAGAATGGGAAAGGGGAAAGGAGCACCAGACCATTGGGTATGTGTGGTGAAACCAGGAAGGATTTTGTTTGAGTTAGATGGAGTTCCTCGCGAGTTAGCGCGAGAGGCAATGCGACTTTGTGCGCATAAACTCCCTTTTAGAGTAGAGTTTGTGGAGAGATGAAAGCAGAACTGCTGCGGGAAATGAAGGACGAGGAGTTGAGAGAGAAATTAGAGGATTTGCGTCGCGAACTCTTTCTCTTAAACCAGAGGATGAGAACAGGAAAGTTTGAGAAGTTTGCCCAAATCAAGCAAATAAAGAAGGATATTGCTCGTATCCTAACCATTCAAAATGAGAGGAGAAATGGGAAGCAAAGGTAAGGAAAGGATAGGAGTAGTGGTAAGTGATAAGATGAATAAAACGCGGGTGGTGCAAGTAGAGCGTTTGGTGGCCCATCCAGTGTATAAAAAGATAATAAGGAGACTTTCTAAGTTTAAAGCCCATGATGAGGAAAACAAAAGTAAGGTAGGAGATAAAGTAAGGATAAGAGAAACACGCCCTCTTTCCAAAGAGAAGAGGTGGCGGATAGTAGAGATACTTGGGGAGAAGAAATGATTCAGATGCGCACCATTCTCACCGTTGCAGATAACTCAGGAGCAAAGAAGGTTTCTTGTATCAGGGTGTTAGGAAGAGGAAATAAGAAATATGCCACGGTAGGAGATATTATTACCGCAAATGTAAAGGAGGCTATTCCGCACGGACCCATAAAGAAGGGAGAGGTAGTGAGAGGGGTGATAGCGAGAGTAAAGAAGCCCATTCCCCGTCCAGATGGTTCTTATCTACGCTTTGATTCTAATGCGGTGATTCTTATTGATAACCAAAATAATCCGCGGGGGACACGCGTTTTTGGTCCTGTTGCTCGAGAATTGAGAGATAAAGGTTTTATTAAAATAGTCTCTTTGGCTCCTGAGGTTTTATGAGATGTTAAGGATTAGAAAGAATGACACAGTAATTGTAATTGCTGGTAAGGATAAAGGAAAGAGAGGGAGGGTATTAAAGGTCTTTCCTTATGAGAATAGAGTAGTGGTAGAGGGAGTAAATATTGTCAAGAAGGCAGTGCGTCCTACTCCTAAAGCCCCTCAAGGAGGGATTATTGCTCAAGAGATGCCTTTGCATATCTCTAATGTAATGCTTTTCTGTTCACATTGCGAGAAAGGGGTGAGGTTTGGCACCCAAATTCTTAATGATGGTTCTAAAATAAGGATATGCAGAAGGTGCGGAGAGAAGATTTAGAGGAAAGATGTGCCCAGAGAAAGAGAAATATATTCCACGCTTGCTAAAGAAATATCGTGAGGAGATCATTCCGCAGATGATGAAGAAGTTTGGGTATAAAAACAGACTGCAAACTCCCTGTTTAGAGAAGATAGTGATAAATGTAGGATGTGGTGAAGGAGCGCACAAAGGAGAGGTATTGGAACAGATAGGCAAAGAACTTGCCCTTATTAGTGGACAGAAATCTATAAAGACAGAGGCAAAGAGGTCTATTTCTAATTTTAAGATAAGAAGAGGGATGAAGATAGGATGTAAGGTTACCTTAAGGAGAGCAAGAATGTATGAGTTTTTGGATCGCTTGATAAACATTGCCTTGCCTCGAATAAAGGATTTCTCTGGATTAAGGGATTCCTTTGACCAACAAGGGAATTATACATTGGGTATAAAAGAGCAGATTATTTTTCCTGAGATTAATATAGATAGTGTAGAAAGAATTTGGGGAATGGACATTACATTTGTAATTGCCAGGAATAAGACAGTAGAAGAGGCAAAGGAACTATTGCGGTTGTTCGGAATGCCGTTTAAGAGATAGAAAGGAGAGGTTGTGGCTAAGAAGTGATTGATTGAGAAACAGAAAAAGACCCCAAAATTTAGAGTGCGCAAGTATAATAGATGCCAGTTATGCGGAAGGGCACGGGGATATATGCGGATGTTTGCCTTATGTCGGATTTGCTTCCGGGAACTTGCTTCGCGCGGAGAGATTCCCGGAGTGACGAAAGCAAGTTGGTAGTTTTTATTAAAGAATGGAGGGAGAATGGATCCGATTGCTGATGCCCTGACAAGCATCAGGAATGCTGTTAAGAAGCAAAAGAGAACAGTGAATATTCCTTTTTCTCGTCTGAAAGAGAAGATACTGGAGATATTCAAGAGAGAAGGTTATATTGAAGGTTATCAGTTTATCCCCAAACAAGGGCAATCTTCTTCTGCTAATACCCAAGGGGTGTTGAGGGTGTATCTAAAATACGAGAAGCCCGCTTATGGCAAAAAGGAAAAATCAGCAATTATGGGGTTGAAGATAGTTTCCAAACCCAGCAGAAGGGTGTATGTGAAGAGGGAGAAACTCCCCTATGTTCTTCAAGGTTTAGGAACCGCAATCATTTCCACTTCCCATGGTGTGCTTACAGATAAGGAGGCACGCAAGATAGGGGTAGGAGGAGAAGTCATCTGTTATGTGTGGTAGTCAGTGAGTAGAAACAGGAGGAGCAGTGTCGCGCATAGGGAAGAGACCTATAGATATTCCTGAGGGTGTGAAGGTGTATATTGAAAAAGGCAGAATAGAGGTAGAAGGAGCAAAGGGGAAGTTGGACTTTTGTTTCTCCGAACGGTTAGAAGTAAAGGAAGAGGAAGGGAAGATTTGGGTGAGAAGGAAGAGCGATTCCAAACTGGACAGGTCTTTGCATGGATTAACCCGCACATTGATTGCTAATATGATAGAAGGAGTGAGCAAGGGTTATGAGAGGAGATTGGAGATTAAAGGGGTAGGATATCGCGCTCAACGAAAGGAAGGGAACTTAGTGTTGAATTTAGGCTTCTCTCATCCAGTAATTTTTTCTATTCCCGAGGGAATCGAGATAGAAACTCCTTCCCCTACTCAAATTGTGGTCAAGGGGATTGACAAAAAGAAGGTGGGAGAGGTATCTGCACAGATTAGAAGGTTGCGCAAACCTGAGCCATACAAAGGAAAAGGAATTCGCTATGCTGGGGAGTATGTAAGACAAAAGCAGGGTAAGAAGGTAGGTTAAGGTAAGCAGGATGCGGAAAAGATTAAAGGTAAAAAGTAAAAAGGAGCGAGGGCGGATAAGAAGGCATCAACGAGTGAGGAAGAAGATATTCGGAACTTCAGAGGTTCCTCGTTTATGTATCCATCGCACACTGAAGAATATGGAGGCACAGTTAATCGATGATATAGAGCAAAAAACTCTTTTCTCTCTTTCCACAAAGAGTAAAGAGTTTAGAGAGAAAATGCCCTATGGAGGAAATATAAGAGCCGCTTCTCTATTGGGAGAGATGTTTGCTCAGGAGGCAAAGAAGAGAGGAACAGAAAAGGTGGTTTTTGATCGCGCCGGTTATCTTTATCATGGAAGGGTAAAAGCGTTCGCAGAAGCAGCGCGGAAGGGCGGATTGGTGTTCTAAAAAGAGGTAGCGCTATGGAAGAGATAGAAAGAGAAGAAGAGTTTACAGAGAAGTTGGTGGATATTATTCGAGTGGCAAAGGTAATAAAAGGAGGGAGGCATTTTGCTTTTCGGGCGACAGTAGTGGTAGGAGATGGAAGAGGGAGGGTTGGTTATGGTATAGGTAAAGCGCGTGAGATACCTGATGCGGTGAATAAAGCAACGCAACTTGCCAAGAAGCATCTTTTTTCGGTGCCATTAAAGGGCACCACCATTCCCCATCAGATAATAGGGGACTATGGAGCGGCAAAGGTATTACTAAAGCCTGCCTCGCGAGGAACAGGGGTAATTGCTAGTAAGACAGTAAAAGCGATGTGTGAGTGTGCAGGGATAAAGGATATCCTTACCAAGTGTTTAGGCACCACCAATCCTATAAATGTAATGAAAGCGGTGGCAGAGGGGTTTAAGAACCTTAAGAGGGCATAAGACCAATTTTGCTCACAGGGGTTAAGGAATGAGAAAGAAGAGGAAAAAGAGAGTAGGAAGAGGACCAGGTTCTGGACACGGAGGAACCTCCTGTCGGGGGAACAAAGGGCAGAAAGCACGGACAGGTAAGAAGATAAGATTAGGGTTTGAAGGCGGACAGATGCCTCTGATTCGACGGGTTCCCAAACGAGGTTTTAGTAATGAGAGGTTTAGAAAAGAGAGAATAAATATTGTAAATCTTTCTATGTTATCATCCAATCTTCCTGAGGAGAGTAAGGAAATAGATGTGCAGACATTACGGGAGATGGGGCTGATAAAGAGAAAAGGGAAGGTTAAGGTTCTGGGTAAAGGAGAGATTGATCGTCCTCTGCTTATAAAAGCAGACTACTTCTCTCGTTCTGCCCGCCAGAAGATAGAAAAAGCAGGGGGGAAGGCAATAATAAGTAATAAGTAAATAGAATAGAAGGGAAAGCAAGGAATTTGCTTTAGCATTTCCTTGCAGGAGTCAAAGATCGCAAGATTATTTGGTTATGCTGCAGGGTCTATTTAATATCTTCAAGGTTGCGGAGATAAGAAAAAAGGTTTTGTTTACCCTATCTCTTATTGTGGTATATAGAATAGGGGCATATATCCCTACACCCGGGATTAACACAGCAAATTTAGCCAGGTTCTTTGATAGAATAGCCGGCACTCAGGGAGGGGCGTTATTTGGAATTATGAATATGTTCAGCGGAGGGGCAATGCGTCGCCTTACCATCTTTGCACTGGGAATAATGCCCTATATTACCGCTTCTATCATCCTTCAATTGCTTGTTGCTGTTTTTCCCAACTTAGAGAAACTTACCAAAGACCCCGAAGGACATAAAAGGCTGGTTCAGTATACCCGCCAGGGCACAGTAGTTCTGTGTTTAATTCAAGGGTTGTTCGGGAGTATCTGGTTAGAGAATCCTATGCACTTTGGAGGGTTGGAGATTGTGCAGTTCCCTGGTTGGAGATTTCGCCTTCTCACAATGCTCACATTGACCACAGGTACTACTTTTATAATGTGGTTGGGAGAGCAAATTACAGAGAGAGGGATAGGAAATGGGATTTCTCTGATAATTACTGCGGGAATTATCTCTCGCCTTCCTACTGCTGTTTATCAGATCTTCTCCCTGCTTTATCAGAAACAGATGGGTTTGCTCACGCTTTTGCTGATGAGTGCTATTGCGGTGGTGGTAGTAGGAGCGGTAGTGCTGATCACCGAAGGTCAAAGGAAGATTCCTGTGCAATATGCGCGTCGGATAATAGGAAGGAGAGTTTATGGAGGACAAGCAACCTACATTCCTTTGCGCGTTAATCAAGGGGGTGTAATGCCTATCATCTTTGCCCAAGCCATTCTTTTCTTTCCGGGTGTCTTAGCCGGATGGACAAATAGCCGTTGGGTTCAATCTATTGCTAATGTTCTCACTCCGGGTAGATTATTTTACAGTTTCCTTTATAGTTTATTGATTATTTTCTTTGCTTATTTCTATACCGCTATATCCTTTAATCCCAAGGAGATTGCTGATAATATGAAGAAATACGGAGGGTTTGTGCCGGGGATCAGACCAGGAAAGAATACAGCCGAGTATTTTGATTACATAATGAATAGAATTATCCTGCCTGGAGCAATATTCTTAGCCATTATTGCTATAATGCCTCATATTATCTATAAGGGTTTCAAACTTCCTTATCTGGTTGCTTCTTTCTTTGGAGGAACAGGGCTGCTGATTATTGTAGGAGTTCTTCTGGATACAATGCGTCAACTCGAGTCTCAACTTCTGATGCGCCATTATGAGGGGTTTGTATCCAAAGGAAGGATAAGAGGGAGATAGTGCGCTTGATATTTATAGGTCCGCCGGGAGCGGGAAAAGGAACACAGGCAAAGGTAGTGTGCAATTACTTTAATCTCCAGCATATTTCCAGCGGAGATTTATTGAGAGAAGCGATAGCAAGCAGTTCTCCGGAAGGAGAAAAGGCAAAGCAATTTATAGAGAAAGGTTTGCTTGTTCCTGATGAGATTGTGGTAAAGATTGTTGCGGAAAGGATAAGAAAGATAAAGGGTTTTGTGCTGGATGGTTTTCCACGCACTCTAACTCAAGCGGAGTTCTTAGATAGAACTTTGGATAGTTTGTCTATCTCTTTAGATAGAGTATTTAATTTTACCGTCTCTCTTTCCAAGGTCATTGAACGGCTCTCGGGAAGAAGGATATGCTCTAATTGCAATGCTATCTATCACATTAAGAATATTCCCCCTCGTAAAGAAGGAATATGTGATAGATGTGGGGGAAGGCTTGTTCAACGGGAGGATGATAAGGAGGAGACAGTAAGAAAGAGGTTGAAAGTATACCAGAAGATTTCCCAGCCTTTGATTGAGTATTACAAAAAGAAAGGGGTGCTTGTAAATGTTGATGGAAATATGGAGGTTCAGGAACTATTTGAGAGGATAAAAGAAAGTTTAAGGAGATATGATACCCATTAAGAGTAAAGAAGAGATTGCCTTAATGCGGGAGGCAGGGCAGATAGTTGCTTATGTTCTCAGAGAAATAGAAAAAAGGATAAAACCAGGAGTTAGTGGAAAGGAATTAGATAATTATGCAGAGGAGATTATTTTGAGCAAAGGAGCCCAGCCCGTATTTAAGGGACATAAAGGGTTTCCAGGGTCTATCTGTATTTCCATTAATGAGGTAATAGTTCACGGTGTGCCCTCAGATAGGAAGATAGAGGAAGGAGATATTGTAGGGGTGGATGTAGGAGTAAGGTATAAAGGTTATTGTGCAGATGGAGCAAAGACTTTAGCAATAGGAGAGGTATCCTCGCAAGCAAAGAGGTTGCTTGCTTGTACCGAGAGAGCCTTGGCGGAAGGGATTAGGAAAGCAAGGGCGGGTGGACATCTTTCGGATATTTCCTGGGCAATACAGAGTTTTGTGGAGAAGCAAGGTTTCTCAGTTATTCGTAAGTTTGTAGGCCATGGGATTGGGAAAGAGATACATGAAGAGCCACGCATTCCTAATTTTGGCAGACCGCATCAAGGTCCACTGTTAAAAGAGGGAATGGTTTTTTGCATAGAGCCAATGGTGTGTACAGGAGACTATGAAGTGGAGATAGAAGCAGATGGCTGGACAGCAAGGACGAGAGATAGGAGTTTGGCTGCTCATTTTGAGCATATGGTAGTGATCAACAAAGGGGAAGCCGAGATATTGACCAGAGGTGAGTAGAAACAGATTTTTCTTTGCTTGTTTGCTATGTCCAAGGGTGACTTGATCCAGGTGGAGGGGAAGGTGATAGAGGCTCTCCCGAACGCAATGTTTCGGGTAGAGTTAGATAATGGACATAAGGTGTTAGCCCATATCTCAGGAAGAATGCGTATGCATTATATCCGTATTTTGGTAGGAGATAGAGTAAAGGTAGAAGTCTCTCCCTATGATTTAACACGGGGGAGGATTGTGTACCGGGAGAAAGGATGAAGGTTAGGGCATCAGTGCGCAAGATTTGTGAAAAGTGCAAGATTGTTAAGCGGAAAGGAGTGGTGCGAGTAATCTGCGATAACCCTAAACATAAACAAAAACAGGGATAAGGGACCTATTGCTTTAAGAAAATAAAGGAGGGAGAGGTGCCAAGGATTATTGGTATAGACATTCCCAAAGAGAAGAGGATAGAGATTGCGCTTACCTATATCTATGGTATTGGCAGATCTCTTTCTAATAAGATTTTGAATACTGCAGGTATAGACCCTAACAAGAGAGCAAAAGACCTTACGGAGGAGGAGGTTTCGCGTTTGGCCGGGATTATTCAAAGGGAGTATAAAGTAGAAGGAGAGTTAAGAAGGGAGGTGTCTCAGAATATCAAGCATCTTATAGATATTGGCACCTATAGAGGACTGAGGCATCGAAAGGGTTTGCCGGTAAGAGGACAGAGGACATCCACTAATGCGCGCACAAGAAAAGGACCGCGCAAGACTATCGGAGTAAAGAAAGCAAAGAAATCACCCACCGGCAAAGGTAAATAAATAGAGAGGAGGCTATGGCAAAGAAGATAAAGAGACAGGTGGAAGAAGGAATAATCCACATTAACGCTACATTTAATAACACCATTGTTACTATCACCGATAAACAGGGAAATGTTCTCTGTTGGTCAAGCACAGGGAGAGCGGGATTTAAGGGTTCTAAGAAATCCACACCTTTTGCTGGTCAGATGGCTTCAGAGGATGCGATTAAAAGGTCTGCAGAGTTAGGACTGAAGAGAGTAGAGATTCATGTCAAAGGAGCAGGACCAGGAAGGGAGTCAGCAATAAGGGCTTTAAAGCATGGGAATTTTACGGTTACCGCCATAAAGGATGTTACCCCTATTCCTCATAATGGTTGTCGTCCAAAGAAGAAGAGAAGAGTGTGATCTGGGAGAAGAAAGATGGGTAGATATATAGGTCCTAAATGTCGACTTTGTCGCCAGGAAGGGTTAAAACTCTTCTTAAAAGGAGCAAAATGCCAGTCGGAGAAGTGTCCTTTTTCTAAAAGACCCTATTCTCCTGGCCAACAGGGAAAGGTGAGAAAAAAACTCACGGATTATGGTATGCAACTTCGGGAGAAACAAAAGGTGAAGAGGATGTATGGAGTCTTGGAAAGGCAATTTCGCCTTTATTTCAAAAGGGCAGAGCGAATGAAAGGAGTGGTGGGAGAGAATCTGCTTACCCTCTTGGAGAGGAGGTTGGACAATGTTATCTTTCGTGCTGCTTTTGCTGTATCTCACTCTGCAGCACGACAGTTGGTTCGTCACAACTTTATTTATGTAAATGGCAAAAGGGTGAATATTCCTTCCTATCTGATAAACTCAGGAGATGAGATTAGGTTTGTGAAGGAGAAGAGTAAGGAGATGATAAAGAGAACCTTGGAGATTACCAAAGATAGGGAGGTGCCAAGCTGGTTAAAGAGAGATGAACAAGAACTTACTATCAGAGTGCTTCGTTTACCTAAAAGAGAGGATATCAAGATTCCTATCGAAGAGCAGTTAATCGTAGAGCTTTATTCTAAATAGCCATTCCAGAAACTACAGAGGAAGATTAACTTGAAAGGAGCGAGAAATTCTGTTTTCTTTATTATAGATTGAAAGGTAGAGTGTAATTTAGGAAGATAAAAGGGGGAAAGAGAGATGGAGAAAAGAGAGTTTGTAATGCCAGAAAAGGTAGAGTGCGATAAGGAGAGTCTTACAGATAGTTATGGAAAGTTTATTATTCAACCTCTGGAGCGAGGATATGGTCTGACATTAGGCAATGCTTTGAGGAGGGTATTGATTTCTTCCTTAGAAGGGGCAGCGGTGAATAGGATAAAGATAGAGGGGGTGTTTCACGAGTTCTCTACTATTCCGGGGGTATTAGAGGATGTTCCTCAGATTATTCTCAATCTAAAGAAGATGGTATTAAGGCTCCATTCCTCTGAACCAAAGACTGTGCGTATAGAGGCAAAAAAGAAGGGAGAGATAAGAGCGAAGGATATTATTAAAGATGAGAGCGTGGAGATTCTCAATCCCGATTTGTATATTGCTACCGTTTCTTCCGAGAAAGGTAAATTGATTATGGAGATAGAGGTGTGCTCAGGTAGAGGTTATCTTCCTGCGGAGATGAAAAAGGAAAAAGAGAAACCAATAGGAGTAATTGATGTAGATTCTGTATTTACTCCCGTGAGAAAGGTGAACTATCAAGTGGAAAATACACGGGTAAAGCAAATGACCAACTACGACAGACTAATTTTAGAGATCTGGACAAATAGAGCCATCTCCCCTGAGAAAGCGCTCATAGAAGGAGCAAGGATTCTCCAGAGACATTTAGAGATATTTGTAAATTATGGAGAGGAGAAAGGAGAAGAGAAGAAAGAGGAGAAGGAAAAGGGTTTGGAAGAACAACTCAACAGACCCATTACGGATATAGAACTTTCAGTAAGAAGTGCCCGTTGTTTGGAAGCAGCCAATATCAACACTATTGGTGATCTGGTGACAAAGACAGAAGAAGAGATGCTGGAGTATAAGAACTTTGGGAAGAGGTCGCTTTCAGAGATTAAAGAGGCGTTAGGGAAGATGGGTCTTAGTTTAGGGATGAAGAAGGAAGATAAATCTTTGAAGAATAAATAGCCAACTCGATTTAGGAGAGGAAAGAAGATGCGTCATCAGAAGATAAAAGGGAAGTTAGGATGTGCTACTGCGCAAAGGAAAGCACTTATAAGGAGTTTGGTGCGCGGGTTAATCATTAATCGCAAGGTTAAACTAACCCTTGCTCGCGCAAAACAGACAAAGAGGGTAATTGATAAACTTATAGATTTAGCCCAAAATGATGAGGTTAAGGCTCAGCGTCTTGCGTTCAGGCTATTGCAGGATAGAAAGATAGTGTATACCCTCTTTAGAGAAATAGCACCCAAGAAGATTCATAGCCGGCTTACTCATCTTCCTCCGCGCCGTGGCGATGGAGCAAAGATGGCGGTTTTGGAATTATGAAGTTTGCGAGCAGGGTAAGGAATGTTTCTCCTTCTGCTACTTTAGCCATCAGTGCACGAGCAAAAGAGATAAGAGCAACAGGAGAAAAGGTAATAAACTTTGCTGCTGGTGAGCCCGATTTTGACACTCCTGAGTTTGTGAAGAAAAAGGCAATAGAGGCAATCCAGCAGGGAAAAACAAAATATACTCCTGTCTCTGGGATTGAAGAGTTAAAGAAAGCGATTATTCGCAAATTGAAGGAAGAAAACAATCTAAACTATACCCCTTCCCAGATATTGGTCTGCACAGGAGCAAAGCAAGGAATCTATAACTTTCTCCAGGCAGTTTGTGAGGAGGGAGATGAGGTTATTATTCCCTCTCCCTATTGGGTAAGTTATCCGGAGATAGTAAATCTTTGTTCAGCCGTCCCTTTAATCATCCCTACAGAGAAAGTTAACGGATTTAAACTCACTCCTTCTCTTCTCAAGTCTTTTATCAGTGCTCACACCAAAGTTCTCATTCTTAACAGTCCTGCCAATCCCACAGGTGCTCTCTATACGTTTTCCGAATTAAGCAAGATCGCTGAGATCGCCGTGCGCCATGGTATCTACATTCTTAGCGATGAGGTGTATGAGAAGATTACCTATGAGAAGAAACATATCTCTATCGCTTCCCTGAGTTCAGAGGTCTATAGGTTGACAGTAGTGGTTAATGGTGTTTCTAAATCTTGGGCAATGACAGGCTGGCGAATAGGTTATGTTGCCGGGGATGAGCAGATAATCTCCAAGATGAGTGTTATCCAGAGTCACTCTACCTCTTGTCCAAATTCAATTGCTCAGTATGCGGCTTTAGCTGCTTTTGAAGAGAGGGAATTTCCTTCTCAGATGCTTATAGAATTCAGAAAGAGAAGAGATTATATCCTTAAGAAATTAGAAGAGATAGGAATTAGTTATATAAAGCCTGAAGGAGGGTTCTATGTTTTCTTTCGCATAAATTCTAAGGAAGATTCAAAAAGTTTTGCTCTTAAACTTCTGAACGAGGAAAGGGTAGCAGTAGTGCCTGGAGTTGCTTTTGGAAGAGAAGGGTGGATAAGGCTTAGTTTTGCTACCTCTTTTGAGGATATAAAAGAAGGGATGCAGAGGATAGAGAGGTTTGTTAGAAGGAGAGGTTAATGGGCAAGACTATTGCAGAGAAGATCTTAACTGCCCATAGCCGAAGGGAGGTCAAGGCAGGAGATATAGTGATTGCGGATGTGGACTTCTGTTTTGGCCAGGATGGCACATCAGACCTTATTATCAACAACCTTTTTCGTTTCTTTCCCCAGGGAAAGAGGATATTTGATAAACGCAAGGCCGCTCTGGTTATAGATCATAACTCTCCCTCTCCCAATCTTCGTGTTTCCAACATTCATCAGAAGATGCGCAGGTTTGCTCAGGAGGAAGGAATCAGACTTTTTGAAGCCGGAGAAGGAGTTTGCCATCAGGTAATATTAGAGAGTGGGCTGGTTAAACCGGGGGGGCTGATAGTAGGAGCAGATTCGCATACCTCTACCTATGGTGCCCTAAATGCTCTTGCTACCGGAATGGGTTCAACAGATACAAGCATTGCTTTTGCTTATGGAAAGAACTGGTTCAAGGTTCCCCAGACAATAAAGATAGTTTGCCGAGGCAGGTTAAAAAAGGGGGTGTATGCCAAGGATGTGGCGCTTTATCTAATTGGAGATTTAGGAGCAGAAGGGTGTACCTATTATTCTTTAGAGTTTACCGGAGAGGTAATCGAAGAGATGAGCATAGAATCAAGGTTTGTCCTGGCTAATATGAGTGTAGAGTGCGGAGCAAAGTGCGGGATAATGTTGGGGGACAGAAAAACAGAGGAGTGGTTAAGACAAACAGGGGTAGAAGATTTCTCTTTTGTCTTTCCCGATGAGGATGCTGAGTATCTAAGAATAGAGGAGTATGACTTCTCAGAGTTAGAACCGCAGATAGCCCAGCCCCATAGGGTAGATAATGTCTGTGGAGTTTCAGAGATAGGTGAGATTCACATAGACCAAGCATTTTTAGGAACCTGCACCAATGGAAGGTTAGAGGACTTAAGGATTGCTGCTCAGATATTGAAAGGAAGAAGGGTAAAGGAAGGGGTACGTTTTATCATCGCTCCTGCTTCTCGCAAAGTATTCTTGTCTGCCTTAGAGGAAGGAATCTTGCAGATATTAGCAGAGAGTGGAGGAATAATTGTCGCTCCTGGATGTGGTCCTTGTGTAGGTACGCACAACGGTGTCCCTGCGGATGGAGAGGTGGTTATTTCTTCGGCTAATCGAAACTTTAAGGGAAGGATGGGCAATCCTAAGGCGCATATCTTTTTAGCCTCTCCTGCTACGGTGGCTGCTTCAGCGATAGAAGGGAAAATTGCCGATCCCAGAAAGTATCTGTAGGGAAAAGGATTCTGGTTCGTTAAGAAATTTCTTATATTTTTAGCCAAAGGTTGAGGATAAAGTTAAGGGAGTTAAAATGGAGATGCAGGATTTATTTAAACTGGCAGTAGAGAGAAGAGCCTCTGATCTGCATTTAGCCGTAGGCGCTCCTCCTGCTTTGCGTATCAACGGAGAATTGGTAAGAACAGAACTTCCCACCCTTACTCCTGAGGAGAGCGAAAGACTGGTCTACTCACTTCTGAGCAAGGAACAGAGGGAGGAGTTTGAGAGAAGGTTGGAACTCGATTTTTCTCTTTCTATTCCCGGGCTGAGCCGGTTTAGGGTAAATGTCCATCGACAGAGGGGGAGTATAGAAGCAGCCTTTCGAATTATCCATTATCGTATCCCATCTTTTGAAGAGTTAGGACTCCCCCCCATAGTAGCAGAGTTTGCCCGTAAAGATAACGGCTTGGTGTTGATTACCGGTCCTACTGGGGTAGGTAAGACCACCACTTTAGCAGCGATGATTAATTTGATTAACCAAGAAAGAAAGTCTATGGTTGTGTGTATAGAGGATCCTATAGAGTATGTCCACCGGCATAATAAGAGTATTGTCAAACAGCGGGAGGTTTATTCAGATACCCACTCATTTGCTGAAGCCTTAAAGAGGGCATTACGCCAAGATCCGGATGTGATTGTGGTAGGAGAGATGCGAGATCTGGAGACAATCTCTCTTGCTCTGACCGCTGCAGAGACAGGGCACTTAGTGCTGGCTACTTTACATACCCCGGATGCTGCCCAGACCATCGACCGAATTATCGATGTTTTCCCTCCTTTTCAACAACAAACAGTGAAGGTGCAATTGGCAGGAAGTTTAAGAGGGATAGTTTCTCAACAACTCTTGCCTCGCTTGGATAATGAGGGGCGAGCGGTGGCGGTGGAGATACTGGTGAATACTCCGGCAGTGGCAAATCTAATCCGCGAGCACAAGACAGAGCAGATTCCTACGGTTATCCAAACCAGTGCAAATTTAGGAATGAGAAGTATGGATAGATCCTTGAAGGAACTTTACAAGAATGGAGTTATTAGTTATGAGGTTGCCATCTCTAAGGTAAGAAATCTGGAGGAGTTTAAAGACCTTTGAATCGAAAAAGACAAAAGCAGGCTTTTTCTATCTTTTAATCTAAAAATGAAGTTAAAAGGGTATGCAAAGAGATTTGGAGACGACATAAACACCGATGTAATTATCTCGGGAAGGTATAAGTTCTCTATTACCGATATGCAGGAATTGGGCAAGCATATTATGGAGGATATTCGAGCAGGGTTTTATGAGGAGATCAAGGATAAGGAAACAATTATTGTTGCCGGTCGGAATTTTGGCTGCGGTTCTTCCCGTGAACAAGCACCTCTGGCTATCAAAGCTGCAGGAGTTAAAGCAGTTATAGCCATCAGTTTCGCTCGCATCTTTTACCGAAACTCCTTTAATATAGGATTGCCACTGATTATCTGCGATACTACAGAGATTAAAGAAGGAGATTTTCTCGAGATTGATTTAGAGGAAGGGCGGTTAAGAATAGAGAAGGAGAGAGAGATAAAGTTTTTCCTTCCTCCTTTGATGCGAGATATCTTATCTGCGGGAGGAGGAATAGAGTATTTTAAGAGGCAAAGAGCAGGATGAGTATCCATAGAATAACCTTTGTTCCCGGAGATGGGATTGGTCCGGAGATAAGCATATTAGCCAAAAGGTGTATAGAGGCAACAGGACTGAAGGTAGAATGGGAGGAGAGGTTGGCTGGAGAGGAGGCGATAAGGAGATATAATAACCCTCTTCCCGAAGATACACTTTCCTCTATAAGAAGGAATAAAGTAGCTCTTAAGGGTCCCATTACTACCCCTGTAGGAGGGGGATTTCGTTCGGTAAATGTTGCTCTTCGTCAGAGGTTGGATCTTTATATATGTTTGCGTCCTTATAAATCTTTCAAAGGAGTTCCTTCTCCTTATAGAGATGTGGATATAGTGGTTATTCGGGAGAACAGTGAGGATTTATATGCGGGGATTGAATTCAGCATTTCTGAGAAGAGCACAAGAAGAATGATAGAGGAAATAGAGAAACTCTCGGGTAGAAGAATAAGAGAGGATTCTGCTCTTTCTATAAAACCCATTTCCACATTCGCCTCCAGAAGGATTTTTCGCTTTGCTTTTGAGTTTGCAAAAAGAAACAAGAGAAGAAAGATTAGTGCGGTGCATAAGGCAAACATAATGAAATGCACGGATGGACTATTTTTGGAGTGCGGGAGAGAGATAAGCAAGGATTATCCAGAGATTGAGTTTGAGGATAGGATTGTAGATAATATGTGTATGCAGTTGATTCGGAAACCGCAGGACTATGATATTCTGGTTTTGCCCAATCTATATGGGGATATCATATCTGATTTGTGTGCGGGGTTGATAGGGGGACTGGGAATGAGTCCGGGAGCAAACATTGGTGATGAGATAGCCATCTTTGAGCCTACCCACGGAAGTGCACCTAAATATAAAGGGAAAAACAGAGTAAATCCAACCGCTATATTTCTTTCAGGAGCAATGATGTTGCGATATCTAAATGAGGAAGAAAAAGCCCAGAAATTGGAAAAGGCGGTGGAAGAGGTGATAGAAGAAGGAAAGGTGCTTACTTATGACCTGGGGGGCTCAAGTGGAACAAAAGAGATGGCTGAGGAGATAATAAAAAAGATAGAGGAGAGAGGATGAGAAAGATAGGTATTATAGGTGCAGGAAGGGTAGGTGCAACCTTATCAATGCGTGTTGCTGAAGCAGGATTAGCCGATGTGCTCCTTATAGACATAGATAAGAAAATGGTGCAAGGCAAGGTATGGGACATAAACGATTGTTTGGCAGTGCTGAGTTCTTCAGCAAAGGTTGAGTGCTCCGATTATCCAGAACTTAAGGATGCGGATATAGTAGTAATTACTGCTGGCTTTGCTCGCCATCCCGGAATGAGCCGGGAAGACTTGGTTTTCAAGAATAAGGAGATTTTGCAGGAGGTAATAGAGAAGGTAAAGCAGAATGCTTCTCAGGCCATAGTTATTGTAGTGAGCAATCCTTTAGATGTAATGACCTACTGTGCTTATATACTCTCAGGGTTTCCCCGAAAAAGGGTTATAGGGATGTCCGGAGTTTTGGATAGCGCTCGCTTTTCAGGATTTATAGCCAGAGAGTTAGATGTTTCTACTCAAGATGTGCAAGCGATGGTTTTAGGGATGCACAGCGATTTGATGCTTCCCCTTATAAGATACTCTACAGTGTGCGGGATTCCTTTGCAGGAGTTGTTGGATAAGCAAGTAATAGAGAGATTGATAAAAAAGACTAAAGAACGAGGGGGAGAGATTGTTGCTTATGCGGGAAATAGCGCTTATTATGCACCTTCTGCGAGCGTCTTTTTGATGCTGAAGGCAATAATCAAGGATGAGAAGAGGATTCTTCCTGCCTGTGTTTATTTACAAGGAGAGTATGGGCTAAAGAATTTATGTTTAGGAGTTCCTGTGAAGTTAGGAAAGGAAGGGATAGAGGAAATTGTAGAGGTGCGCTTGACAGAGAGAGAAAAAGAACTACTTCATCTTTGTGCAAAAAAGATAAGAGAAGAGATTAAAAGATTGAATCTTTGATGAAAAAACCTTTCTTCTTACTTTTTCTCCTGTTTCTTTTCCCTCTTTTATCCCCCCTCTATTTTTGCTCCTCTCTTGTGCAGGATAAACGCATTCTTTTAGGCACTAATGTAGAGATTAAGGTAATCACCAAAGATAAAAGAAAAGCACAGGAGAAGATAGATTTAGCATTTAGAGAGATGAGAAGGTTGGAGAGGATATTCAGTGCTTATGACCCTAAAAGCGAATTGTCTTGGGTGAATAAAAATGCTTTTATACGGCCAGTAAGGGTGAGCAAGGAGTTATTCTATGTGCTTAAAGAGGTTATAAGGTTTGCTGAGATTAGCGGAGGAGCGTTTGATCCTACAATAAACTCTGAGGATAGGGGAGTGAGTTATAGAGATATCGTTCTGGATGAGAAAAAGAGAACAGTATTCTTTACTAAGCCGGGCTTGAGAGTAGACTTAGGGGGATGTGCAAAGGGTTATATTGTTGATTGCACAGCAGAGAGACTGAGAGATCTGGGGCTAAGATGTTTCCTGATAAATGCTGGAGGAGATATAAAAGCAGAAGGAAAGAACTGGAGAGTAGGGATTGAGGACCCTTTAAGCAGGGGCAGAGTGCTTAAGGTGCTAAAGTTAAAGGATAAGGCTATTGCCAGTTCAGGGAATTACTTACGTCCTCACATCCTTGATCCTCAGACCAAGAAGCCCGTAGAGAATGATTTATTGGAAAGTTCGGTGATTTCAGAAACTTGTCTTAAGAGTGATATCTTGGCGACAGCGGTATTTGTTTCAGGAAAAGGTGAAAGTTTAGAGTGGATAAAAAGGATAAAAGGAGTGAGACTAATAATGGTGCTCAGGGAAGGAGAGGGTGAGAGAATAGTAGAGTGGAGCGAAGGAAACCCTGTTTCCTTCAACTAATTGATTGAGGAGGAGAAATGGGCAGGAGAGTGGGGGTAGTGCTCATTTTTATCTTTGCCCTTTCTTTTCTCTATTCCGAGCAGGCGAGAAAGGAAAGGGCTCAGGAGGCAAGCAGGTGGGGATTTGAACAGGTGAAGGAGGATTTCTTTACTGGGGAGGAGAAAATTAGAGAAAGTTGGGAATGGGGAGAGGATTTGGAGCAAATAAAGTTATTCTTCTCTTCTATGTGGAGCGGGATTGCAGAAGCCTGGAGGAGAATGTGGGAAGGGATGCATATAGAAGAGCACTTTTACTCTGAGGAGCACGAATATGAGTATATTGTTTCCTATCTTAATCAATTGGCTTGGGATTATTATCAAGAGAAAAAACTGCAGAAGGCAGAGGAGATATGGAAGAAGGTGCTTGCTATAGACCCGGATAATCAGGAGGCGATTTGGGGGTTAGCAGAGATAGAAAAAAGATGAGATACATTCTTCTTTCCTTTATCTCTTTGCTTATTTTTCAGTTAAGCACCCTAAAGGCAGAGGAGATAAACAGGATTATTGCCGTAGTAAATGAGGAGGTAATTACTCAACAAGATCTGGATTACTATCTTCTTCCTTTATATAAACAATACGAAAACATCTATACCCATCAGGATTTGAGGAGGAAGATAGAGGAGGCAAGAAAGGAGATGTTAGAGCAGATTATAGAGGATAAACTCATCCTTCAGGAAGCAAAGAAGGAAGGTATTAAGGTAGAGGAAGAGGAGATAGAGAGAGAACTGGAGAGGGTGAAGGAGAAGTTTTCTTCCTCAGAGGAGTTCTTTAAGGCATTAGAGGAAGAATATTTAAGTATTCAGGAGTTAAAAGAGAGGTTTAAGGAGCAGATTATGCTTAAGAAAGCAGTAAAGAAGCATCTACTGGAGAAGGTAAGGATTACTCCTCAGGAGGTCTTTCACTACTATCAGAGTCATAAGAAGGAGTTTACTCATCCAGAGAGGGTTAAAGTAAGGATGCTTTCCTTTACTTCAAAAGAGAAGGGAATAGAAGCATGGAAGGAGTTAAGAAAAGGAGAGAAGTTTACTATAGTAGCACACAGATATGCCCAGAAAGAAGAGGTGAGGTTTATTGCCCGGGGCGAGATGGTTCCTGAGATAGAGAATATTATCTTTAACCTGAGAATAGGTGAGTTTTCTGGACTGGTAAAAACAGAGTTGGGTTATCATATCTTTAAGGTGGAAGGGAGAAAGCAGAAGCGCTTGTTGCCTCTTGAGGAGGTAAGAGAGAGAATTGAGCGAACTCTATGGGAGAGGAAGAGCGAAGAGGAAATGAAGAAGTGGACAAAGGAGTTGAAGGAGGAGGCTTACATTGAGATATTGAGGGAGTAGGTTAGAAGGATTTTTAGAGCATATCTTTATTGTGGACGATGGAAAAGAGTAAGCAAGGGGCTAAAGTAGTAGGGATTACAATGGGGGATCCTGCCGGAATTGGACCCGAGGTAGTGCTGAAGGCATTAGAGAGCAGAGAGATAAAGGAGACAAAGGCAAGATTTATTATTATTGGAGATAGAAAAGTGCTTAAGAAAAATAGCCAACTTCTAAGTATTAATCTTCCTGCCCAGGCAGAGGTGTTGGATCTTGCGAATATAAACTACCACTTCAGGATGGCTAAGGTGGACAGGAGGTTAGGGAAAGCGGTGCTGGAGTATATTAAAGAAGGGGTGAGGCTTGCTCAAGAGAAGAGAATAGATGCTTTGGTTACCGCTCCTATCAGTAAAGAAGCAATAAACTTAGCAGGCTACAGGTATGCGGGGCATACTCAATTACTGGCAGAGTTGACTCAGACAAAGGATGTGCGTATGTTGTTTAGCAGTCCTGTGTTGAAGGTAGTTCTCTTAACCACCCATCTCCCTCTTAAGGAGGTAAGTAAGTTGATTACTGCTCAGGGAGTATATAAGACTATAGTCTTGGCAGCCAAGTTTATGCACAGATATTTTGCTGGAGAGGAAAGAATAGGGGTAGCGGGTTTTAATCCACATGCAGGAGAGGAAGGCTTATTTGGTGAGGAAGAGAGGGAGATAAAAAAGGGGATATTTAGGGCTCAACAGGAAGGGGTAAAGGTAGATGGACCATTTCCTGCAGATACCCTCTTCTATCAAGCCTATAAAGGAAGATATAAATTAGTGGTGGCTATCTACCATGACCAGGGACTAATCCCTTTCAAACTTCTCTCCTTCAGGAAAGGGGTAAATATCAGTTTAGGTCTGCCTATAATTCGCACCTCTCCTTGTCATGGGACTGCTTTTGATATCGCTGGTCAGGGGGTAGCCGATCCAGATTCAATGATAGAGGCAATAAAGATGGCACTCTATCTTTCCCAGAGGTGTTGAGACCTCCTCTTTTTCTGCATCGATACCATTTTTTTCCTAAAAAGCGTTGGGGACAGCACTTTTTGGTAGACGATGAGGTGAAGGAGAGGATAATAAACTCTGCCGAACTGAGCTCAGAGGATATAGTCGTTGAGATTGGAGGAGGAGGGGGGGTGCTTACCGAGGAGTTAGCAAAAAGAAGTAAGAAGGTGGTCACTATTGAAAAAGATAGAGAATTGGTTAAAATATTAAAGGAGAAACTCAGAGATTTTTCTAATTTAGAGATATTAGAGAAGGATATCTTAAAAGTTAGATTTAAAGATATAAAAGATATAGAGAGAGCAGAAGAGTTAAAGGTAATAGGAAATCTTCCTTACTATATTAGCACTCCAATAATTTTCCACCTATTTGAACAAAGAGAGAGGATTAAATTTATTCTTATCTGTGTGCAGAAGGAATTAGGGGAGAGGCTGGTTGCTCAACCCGGAAGCAAGAATTATGGGATTCTTTCTATAAAAGCCAGGTTTTTTAGCCATCCCCGAATAGTATTTGATATTCCCAGGAGGTGCTTTTTTCCTGTTCCGCAGGTAGATTCCTGTTTGCTGAGATTAGATATTCTTAAGGAGAAAAGGTATGCGATAGAGGAAGATGTGCTTTTCAGGACAGTAGAAGTCTGTTTTGCTCAACGAAGAAAGACCATCTTGAATAATTTAGTTCAGGGGTTTTCTATGGATAAAGGCTTGCTCAAGAGGGTTCTTAAGGAAGCAGGAATAGATTATAGAGAACGTCCAGAAGCAGTTAGCATAGAGAAGTTTATCCTTCTCGCAAATCGGCTCAGGAGCACTGGCTAAAGGTTCAATGCTTGCAGGAGGGCAGATGTTTATTCAGAAGGGAGAAGTGGAGTATATTGAAAGATTAGCACGGATAAGACTGGAGGAGAAAGAGAGAAGAGAGATAGTGAGAGAGTTGAGCCAGATTCTGGAGTATATAGATATGCTGAAAGAGGCAAAGATAGAGGAAAGATTGAGTTTCAGTAAAACAAAGCCTCTTCTTAGAGAAGATGAGATAAAGCCTTCTCTTGATCAAAGAAAGGTGCTGGAGAGCGCTCCCCAGAGAGAAGGTGATTTTTTTAAAGTCCCCAAGGTGCTCTGAGGTTTTGGGCAGATTATCAGGGAGATGAGATAATGTTATATTGTTTGATAATGGCTGGGGGGAAAGGAGAAAGATTTTGGCCTAAAAGCAGGATAAAGAGCCCAAAACAGATGCTTTCTGTGGCTACTCGTAAGACGATGATAGAGGAGACATTAACACGGCTTGAGACATTTATCGATAAAAGCAGAATCTTTGTTATTACCAATAAGGAGCAAGTTGCTTCTTTAAGGAAATTAGCCCTGCTGGAGAGAAAAAGGGTTATTGCCGAACCCCTCTCTTGCAATACTGCACCTGCTATTGGTTTAGGAGCGATACTAATCAAGAGAGAGAATCCGCAGGCAATAATGGTATGTTTGCCTGCAGACCATATCATCTCTAAGAAGACAAGATTCCGGCGCGTTCTTTCCTTAGCCTCCCATCTAGCGCGTCAGAGAGACGCTCTGGTGACTATCGGGATAAATCCTACCTATCCTGCCACAGGATATGGATATATCCGAATAAAGAAGATGGAGGATAAAAAGGAAGGGGTGTTTGAGGTGGAAGGGTTTACTGAGAAACCGAGAAAGGAGGAAGCAGAGAGGTTTCTGCGTAGTGGAAGGTATTTATGGAATAGTGGGATATTTGTATGGAAGGTCTCGGTTATCCTGAAGGCAATCAAGGAACATCTACCCCAACTTTACACTGCGCTTATGAGAATAGAGAGATCTTTAGGAAAAAGAGAAGCGAGGAAGGTGATAAGAGAGGTGTATTATGAACTAAAACCTATCTCTATTGACTATGGAGTGATGGAAAAGGCAAGAGAGAATGTTTTGGTGATAAAAGGAGACTTTGGCTGGACGGATATGGGTTGTTGGCGCGCCTTTTGGGAGTTTCACAAGAAGGATGAGAAAGGAAATGTCTGCCAAGGCAGGAGTGTGAATATAGATACCCATAATTCTCTGATTATCGGGGATAAGAAAAGGATGATCGCTACTTTAGGATTATCAGATATGGTAGTAGTGCAGACAGAGGATGCTACCTTAATCTGTCCCAAGGAAAGGGCGCAGGATGTGAAGATACTGGTGAAAGAGATAAAGAGACGAAGAGGGATGAGCAGGTTTCTGTAAGGGATATGGACTACAGACATACTCTAAATCTACCCCAGACTGAGTTTCCTATGCGTGCCCACCTTAGCCAGAGAGAACCGCAGATTGCTCGGCAGTGGGAAGAGAAGGGGATATATGCCCTTTTAAGAAAAGCACGCAAAGGCAAGAAGAAGTATATTCTTCATGATGGCCCTCCTTATGCTAATGGGCATATTCATATTGGGCACTCCCTGAATAAGATTCTTAAGGATATAATTCTAAGATATAAATCAATGCGCGGTTTTGATACGCCTTTCATCCCGGGATGGGATTGCCATGGTCTGCCCGTGGAACATCAGTTATTCAAGGAGATGAAGATAAGCAAGGAGGAGATCAGTCAAGAGGAGTTTAGAAAAAAAGCCCTGGATTATGCGCAGAGGTTTGTGCAGATTCAAAAAGAGGAGTTTAAGAGATTAGGAATATTTGCAGATTGGGAGCATCCCTATCTGACAATGGACAAAGAGTATGAGATTAGGATTATTCAGGCATTTACCAGACTCTTTAAGCAAGGCTATATCTACAGGGATTTAAAACCAGTGTATTGGTGCCCTCATTGCGAGACTGCCTTAGCCGAAGCAGAGATAGAGTATGAGGATGTATCTTCTCCTTCTGTATATGTAAAGTTTGAACTGCAACCTCCCTACAGGAGATTGCAAGAGGAGGATAAACCCGTTTTTATTCTCATCTGGACTACTACACCCTGGACCCTTCCCGCAAATGTCGCTATTGCTCTCCATCCTCTGGCTAAATATAGTCTTCTGAGGTTATCTCTTTCAGATAAAAAAGAGGTGGTGATAATCGCTCAAGATTTGATAGAGAAGATAGTAAAGAAAGCAGGAGTGAAGGAATATCAGATTATTGGTACAGTAAAGGGAGAAGAACTTGAAGGGCTAAAGTGCTCTCATCCCTGGCTGGAGAGAGAAAGCAGAGTGGTGCTTGCCGATTTTGTAGACCTTAGCGAAGGGACGGGGTGTGTGCATATTGCTCCCGGACACGGGATAGAAGACTATGAGGTAGGGCGGAGGTATAAACTGCCTATTATCAGCCCGGTAGATGAAAGAGGATGCTTCAATGATGAGGTGCAGTTCTTCAAAGGGATGAATGTTTTCTCCAGTAATACACAGATAGTAAAGAAATTAGAGGAGAGAAAGGCGCTTTTTCCTATAGAGGAGCAAATAATCCACTCCTACCCTCATTGTTGGCGGTGTAAACACAAGGTTATCTTCCGTGCCACTCAACAGTGGTTTATGAAGGTAGACCATCAGTCTTTGCGCAAGAGATGTATAGAGCAAATCGATACTCAGATAACCTGGATTCCCTCCTGGGGAAGGCGAAGGATAAGCAGTATGCTTTCTTTTCGTCCTGATTGGTGTCTTTCTCGTCAGAGGTATTGGGGAGTACCTATTCCTATTTTCTACTGCCAGAAGTGTAATAAGGAGTTAACAGATAGTGATGTCTTAGATAAGGTGGAAGAGTTAGTAAGAAAGGAAGGGCTTGAAGGTTGGTTTGTTCGTTCTCCTGAGCAGATATTACCTGCGGATAAAAGGTGTTCAGAGTGTGGCGAAAGGAAGTTTGTGAAGGGGAAGGATATCTTGGATGTTTGGTTTGACTCTGGAGTGAGCCATTTTGCAGTATTGCAGAAAGAGGAGGATCTATGTTATCCTGCAGATTTGTATTTAGAGGGCAGTGATCAACATAGAGGATGGTTTCAGAGTTCTTTGCTTACCGCAATGGCTCTCGTAGGTCAGCCTCCTTTCAGATGCGTGCTTACCCATGGTTTTGTGGTGGATGGAGAGGGAAGAAAGATGTCCAAGTCCTTAGGCAATGTTATCTCTCCTCAAGAGGTAATTGCTCATCAGGGAGCGGACATCCTTCGACTCTGGGTCGCTTCTGCAGATTACAATGAGGATGTCAAACTTTCCTCTTCCATTTTAGAAAATACCATCCAAGCCTACAGGCGCATAAGGAATACCGTACGTTTCCTCTTATCCAACCTTTTTGATTTTGATCCCCAAAAGGATAAGATAGAGTATAAGCAGATGTTGGAGATAGATAGATGGGCGATAGGAGAGAGCCAAAGGCTGTTGAGGGAAGTAACCCAAGGCTATGATAGATTCGAATTTCACAAGGTTGCCCAATCTCTTCAGAACTTCTGCGCACTAAAAATGAGCGCTTTCTATCTGGATATTCTCAAAGACCGCCTATATACCTTTGCTAAAAATTCTATGGAGAGACGGTCTGCTCAAAGTGCTCTTTATCAGATTCTGCTTATCCTTGTTAAGATAACCGCTCCTATTCTGGTCTTTACTGCGGAGGAGATCTGGGCACACATTCCAGGGAAGAAAGAGGAAAGCGTGCACCTTTCTCTTTGGCCGGATGAAGAGGAGATAGAGAAGGAGTTGGAGGAGAAATTTAAGAGGTTGTTTGAGATCAGAAACAAGGTTTGTGAGGCTTTAGAGGAGAAGAGGGCGAGGAAGCAAATAAGGAGTTCTCTGGAGGCAAAGGTGATTTTAGAGGGAGGAGATGAGAAATTAAAAAGGCTTTTGGAGGAGAGCAAGGAACAACTTCCTTCTATTTTTATCGTTTCCCAAGTAAGCCTGGAAGAAGGAGAAGGAGAGTTGAGGATTAGAGTAGAAAAAGCAGAGGGAGAGAAATGCGCGCGTTGCTGGAACTACTCACCAACTGTGGGAGAGGATGAGGAGTATAAGGATTTATGTGCTCGCTGTAGAAAGGTTTTGGGGAGAAGCACACACTGAAAAAGTTCAAAAGCATATTGAACAAGAAGTTATGAATTCTTTCCACCACCTTTCCACCCCAGGGGTGGAAAGTGGTTCTGACTTGCCTCGGAGTAAGAAAAAGTGATATGGGGACAACTTCTCTATTGTCCCTATGAAGGAGGAGGTGAAGAATGATAAATAAAAACAAGTTATCCACCCTGTTAAATTTGCGAAACGACTATTTAACAGGGTCAAAGTTTAAGGAAGGTAGGAGGTTAGGGATAATTCTTCTGTTTCTTTCTTTTTGCGTTTTGGTCGACTTTTTGTGTTTTAGCGTTTCTGCTGATGAGATAAAAATCCATACTATTGTAACCCCAATAGGAAGCCAATCCGAGAAATGGGGAGCGGCAGGATTGATGGTTTGTATTGGAGGAAAACCCATAAATCAAGGGGGATGTGGAGAGAATGATATAAATGGTGTTAGCATAAAGACCCCCACGGGAACAAAGACAATAGATATTAAACAGGAAAATTGCGATACCGCCTCTGCAGGCGAGCATTGTAATAAGGTTATATTCTTCATTGATGAGAATAATAACCATGAGTTTGATGATGGTGATACAATCTATGAGGTGAGAGGAACTGGGGGAGGAGAATGCCCGGAGGGATTTTCTCCTTTTTACTATGATTGTAATGCGGGCGAAGATTCTTATGGTTCATGGAGTCTATCAACATATCCCCCTCCGGGAACTGATGAGTGTGGTAGTAGTAGTTTAGAACCCTTTACCTGCTCCCCAACTGATGTCAAAACTGATTGCGAAGATTGGGCAGACTGGATTGTATGTTGCAAGCAAGCTACATCAAACCACGGATGTCTTCGGAGGGTAACTTGCCGACATGCGAAATGTATGATATGCGTATCCGAGGACTAAAAAATGAGAGAAAAGGAATGAAGTGAGTATCATTCCCAATCTGATAGATCCTCGAACAATCCTTTCTCCTTTACAAGTTTCTCATAAAAATTATAATTTGTCCAATATGTTATGGACTTATACAAAACTTGACAAAGCAAGGGGAAGGTATTATATTAAGTAAAGGCTACCAGTCAGATGCTTTGGGAGAGGGGAGGATGAGGAAGGATTCAGAAGAGGAGGAAAGGAGGGCATATAAGCGTATAGATTTTCGCTTTCCTTTGCGCTATCGTTTACTCTCCGAATGTGATAGATTTCCGGAACTACGCAAGATTCACTCTACTCTGGCTCGGGATATTGGAAAAGGAGGGTTGTGTTTAAGGAGTGAGAGGTTTATTCCCAAATATGCACATTTATTGATAGAAAGCGCTCCTTTTTCTCCCTATTGGCGGGCAAGGGCAGAGGTGCGCTGGATTCAAAGGATAGGCTATAGTGAGAGGTATAATATAGGTCTGAAGTTTAAGGAGCAGGAGAAGAAAATAGAGGAGATTGTCAAACTATACTATCCAGAATGAAAAATCCTCCCTTTTTTGTTCTCTTTATATCTCTCTGGTTAGTAGTTTTACTATCTACTCCTGCCCTCCCTTATTCCCCTTCAAAAAGCGAATCTGCTCGTCTTAAAGGGACTGCCCAAGGATGGTTTTGTTCAGGGTTTTCTTTTTTTCAACAAGGGGATTATGAAAGAGCAAGAAAGGAGTTTAGGAGGTTAGTAAAGCGATATCCTCATTCTTCCTATGCCTATAAAGCAGAGTATTACTTAGGAAAACTTTTGGAGGTGGCAAAAAAGCCTTATCAGGCTTTTCAGAGATATAAAAGATGTGTGGATAATTATCAATCTGGGCAGGAGTGGGAAAAGGCTCTGGAAGGGGAGTATAGAGTGGGCGAGTTTTTTCTTGCCCAAAAGCCCGCAAGATTCTTGGGTTTAGACCTCTCTGTGCCTTTAGAAAGGGCGATAGAAATATTCCAAGAGATAAGAAGACAAGCACCTTCCACAAAATGGGGGGTATTGGCTAAATATAGATTGGGCTTTTGCTATCAGGGGCTAAATAGATGGGAGGAGGCAATCAAAGAGTTTGAGGAGTTTATCAAATACTACCCTACTCATCCTTATGTGCTTTCCGGAGATGCCCACTATCAAATCGCCTTCTCTTACTTCAGAAGTGCTTTATCCAGAGGCTATGATAAACAGAGATTAAGAGATGCTCTCGAGTATTTAGAAAATTTCCTCCATCTTTACCCTCAAAACAAATATGCAGAGAGGGCAAAGAAGGAGATTAGACAGATTAAAGAGCGTTTGGCAGAAGAGTTATTTAATATTGCCGAGTTCTATCTATCCCAGGGGCATAGAAGAAGTGCAGATCTCTATTATCAGGAGATTATAGAGACCTACCCCAAAACCTCTCAAGCAGAGAAGGCAAGACTTTTGCTGAAGAAAAGATAGAAGAAGTAAAAACTATCAGATGAAGAGGCAAAGATGAGAAAAGCGCTTCTTTTTCTTCTCTGCATATCTTTTATTTCTTGTGGTTATGTTGCCCATTCTACTTTGCCCAAAGGGGTTAAGATCGCTGTGCCTGTGTTTAAAAACTCTACTTATAAAGAGGGAGTGGAAGTGAAAGTAGGGAAGGAGGTAATCAAAAAGTTTATTAATGAGGGAACAGAGGTTGTTGGGAGCCCGGATAATGCAGATTTTCTATTGAGCGGAACCTTGATTGCTTATGAAAAAAAGCCTTTAAGGTGGGTGAAAGGTATAGAAGAGGAGATAGAAGAATATCGGCTAATCTTGACCGCTCATATTACCTATAAAGACCTGCGTACTAATGAAGTTCTCTTGGATACTCAGGTATCCGGAGATACTGATTACTTCATCAGGGGAAACAAAGCAAAGGATGAGGAGAGTGCGGTTGAGGAGGCAGCACAGGATTTAGCAAAGAATATTGTGGATGCAATATGTGAACAATGGTGAGAAAGGAGACAAGAGAGGGGTATTTTAACCTATATCTAATAGTAGGAGAAGACAAGTTTTTAAAGGAGGAGGAGATTGGAAAGATAAGAAAGGGTATTTTCTCCTCTTCAGTGGAGGAAGGATTTAATTACCATATCTTTGACGCTCAAGAGAAGATAAATATAGAGGAGGTTATAGGGTTATCCAGGCTCATTCCCTGGCAAGCCAGACATCGCTTGATAGTGGTAAATAATATCGAGTTTCTTAATGTAAAGGATAAAAAGAGATTACTTTCCTTCTTCGACACTCTTCCTTCCCATACAATATTAGTCTTGACCTCTTCCAAGATGAGAGAAAAGGAGGAGGTTTATCAGGGTATAAAAAAGCGAAGATTTAGCAAGGTTATCCATCTTTCATCTCCTTTTTTCAAGATAGAGCAGTGGATTAGAGAAAGGATAAAGAAGGAAGGGAAAGAGATAGATGCAGAGGAGGTGCGGTTTATAAGAGAAAGAGTAGGGAAGGACAGGCATACTTTAATAGAGAGTATTGATAAACTTCTATCTTATATAGGAGACAAAAAGAAGATAGAAAAGAGGGATATTGAGGAGATGATTACAGAAGGGAATCTGGGGTCAGCCTCTGAGTTGCTGGAGGCGTTAAGAGAAAGGGATAAGAAGAGTATAGAGATTCTTCATCAACTCTTTTTGCAAAGACAGAAGCCCGAAAGGCTCCTTGGTCTCCTGTTCTGGGAGATAGAGAGGTGGGGAAAGAACAGGAAAACAGATAGGTTAGGAAGAAAAAGAATAAAACTATTTCTTCAAACGGACTTAATGCTCAAAACTTCTTTTTTAGATGCTCAGACTGCTCTTGAACTGCTATTGATTAGACTGTGTGAAGATATTTTGCCAGACGAGACTTCTGACGAGCCGCCTTCCCTTTCTTTATTACCTTTTTAGCCACTGCTTTATCCAACTTTGCTTGTAGTTTTCGAAAGGTCTCCTTTGCTTCCTCAAGTTTCTTTTGCTGAAGAAGAGTTTTGGTTTCCTTGATGAGTGTCTTTAGTTCTTTCTTTACTCTCTTATTTCTCTCTCTTCTTCTTTTATTCTGTCGTAAGGCTTTAAGTGCTGAGGGGGTATTAGGCATTTTCTTTGATAATTGTAATTATTAAATTTTTAGATTTAGATTTCCTGATAACCAATATCTAATTATATCCTATTCATTGCTTTCTGTCAAATATGTCCTTTAGATCTTTAGCCAGATCCACATTAGGAATAAGTTTTGCTACTTTTCTCAGCCGTGTTTTAGGTCTCCTGCGTGATATCTTTTCTGCCCATCTGTTTGGAACCACCGGGGTCTGGGATGCTTTTTTGATAGCCTTTATGATTCCCAATCTTCTGCGTCGTTTATTTGCTGAAGGGGCTTTTTCCAACGCCTTTATTCCTGTTTTTACTGAATATCTACACAAAAAAGATATTAAAGAGACAAAAAAATTAGCAGATGTTACTTTTACTTTTCTACTCATTCTCCTTCTGATAACAGTAGGAGGGGGAATCCTATTTATAAACTTCCTTATAAATAGATTAACTTTCTCGCCCAAGGTTTATCTAACCCTGCGTCTTCTTCGTTTTCTTCTTCCTTATATCCTTTTTCTCTCCCTCGCCGCACTGATTATGGGTATCCTGAATTCTTATAAGCATTTTATTATTCCCGCTTTTGCTCCTTTGTTCTTGAATATCTTCTGGATTCTTTCTCTCTTTTACCTCTGTCCTCGTTTTGGGAAGAGTTTAGAAGAGAAGATATGGGGAGTAGCGATAGGAGTGCTTTTAGGAGGATTAGCGCAGTTGCTTATCCAACTTCCCCCTTTGCTTAAAAGAAAATTCTTCTTGAAATTGGATTTTTGTTTTTTTCATCCCGGATTGAAGAGGATTATCTTGCTCATTCTTCCCGGAGTAGTAGGTTTGGCAGTTACTCAGATAAATATTATAGTAGATTTTGTGTTGGGCTTTCTTTTAGGAAATGGGGCTATCTCTTCCCTCTGGTATGGGAATAGGCTAATGCAGTTTCCCTTAGGGGTATTTGGAGTTGCTTTAGCCACCGCTGTTCTTCCTCATTACTCCAGTTATGTAGCCAAACAGGAGTATAAGAGGCTGATGAGAATGCTCTCTTTTGCTTTGCGTATGGGCTTTTTGATTATCTTGCCTTCCGCAGCAGGCTTGATTGCCTTAAGGTTTCCTTTAATCAGACTCTTTTTTCAACGAGGGGCGTTTACTGCTCTTTCTACCTCACGCACTGCCTATACCCTGTTTTTCTACTGTTTAGGGCTATTTGCTTATGCAGGAGTGAAGATTATCGCTCCTGTTTTTTATTCCTTTCAGGACACTAAAACCCCTTTAAGAATTGCGGTGATAGCGATGCTGGCTAATATAGTGCTTAATCTTCTGTTGATGATTCCTTTGCGAGAAGGAGGATTGGCTTTGGCTACCTCCCTTTCCAGCACCTTAAATTTTTTCCTTCTTTTTTTCACCTTAAAAAGAAGATTAGGAGATATAGAGGAGAGAAGGATATTGAATTCTTTTGTAAAAATTCTATTTTCTGCTATAATAATGGGTATAGTGTGCGCTTCTCTTTCTACTTTTGTTAATGTAATCGTTTCTGTACTGATAGGAGTTCTATCCTTTACCTTTTTTTCCTTTATTCTTAAGGTTGAAGAGATGGAGGAGATCAGGAGATGGCTGAAAGGGCTGATAAAAAGATAAGCACTTTTCAGAGGGAGGTTTTTAGAGTGGTTTCTCGGATACCTTTAGGTGAGACTCGCAGTTATAAGTGGGTAGCCCAGAGTTTGGGGAAAAAGGAGAAGGCACGAGCAGTAGGGAGAGCATTAGCAAATAATCCTTTCCCTTTACTTATTCCTTGCCATCGGGTAATTTGTTCCAATGGAAAAATAGGAGGGTATGTGCTGGGTAGGAAGGTAAAGCAGGAATTGTTGAGAATAGAAAAAGGGATTGTAGAGGGTTCTTTTAAAGGTAAAGGTATTGCCAAATACAAAGAAATATGGTATAAAATTAGGTTAAGCACTCAGTAAAGTAACTGGATAGAGTTTGACAGGCAGGGATGATTCATCCTACTGCTATAGTAAATAAAAATACGCAATTGGGAAAGAAAGTAAAGATAGGGGCTTATTCTATTGTGGGAGAAGATGTAGTTATTGGAGATGGAACAGAGGTAAAGGAGAGAGTAGTTTTGGAGAATGTGCATATAGGAAGGAATTGCCAAATATTCAGCGGAGCAGTTATTGGCACCATTCCTCAAGATTTGAAATTCAAGGGAGAGGAGAGTCGGGTTAAGATTGGAGATAATAACATCATTCGGGAGTATGTAACTATAAATCGGGGAACAGCGGCTAAAGGTGAGACTGTTATTGGTAATAATAACCTAATTATGGCTTACTCGCACATTGCTCATGATTGCTTACTGGGAGATGAGATAATTATTGCTAATGCAGGAAATCTTGCCGGGCATGTGAATGTAGAGAATAAAGTAGTTATTGGTGGTTTAGTAGCAGTACATCAATTTGTGCATATAGGAGAGTTATCCATTATCGGTGGGTGTTCAAAGGTAATCAAGGATATTCCTCCTTATTCGTTGACCGATGGTCATCCCGCAAAGGTCTATGGATTAAATAGGGTAGGTCTGCGGAGAGCAAACTTCTCTCAAGAGTTGATAGAGGAATTGAGAAAGGCATTCAAGGTTATATTTTTTTCCTCTTTGCCCCTTAATGTTGCTTTAGAGAAGATAGAGAAATCCTCTTCTTGTCCCCAAATTCTGCATTTGATAGAGTTTATTCGC
>QNCL01000004.1 GCA_003645805.1 Candidatus Omnitrophota bacterium | reverse complement strand
TCTCTATCTGCATCCCGCGTAATCCTTCCACAATAACCATAAGATAAGCATAGAAACTATTAGGAGAGACAGGAATTACCTTGCGCGCAAGGGCATAAGACCAGATACCTTTCTCTTCCTGGCGAGTTATGGTCTCATAGTATATATTCTCTGCCGGAATATACATAAGGGCAAAGTTATATGTCCCTTCATCGGGAAGGATATACTTATTGGCAATCTCCTCGATATGCCTTTTCACATCCCGCTCAAACTCCTTATATAACCTCCTCTTCTCCACTTCTCTGTCTTCTTCTATTAATCTTCTAAAGCTTTCCAGAGGGAATTTGGAATCCACAGGAACTATCCTCTCTCCTAAACAGATTACCGCATCCACCTTTTCCCCGCTCTTAAACCTATACTGCAATCTAAAGAAATCTTTAGGGAGAATCTGTGCGAGCAGGTTTTCTAATAAGAATTCACCAATCTCTCCACGGAATTTGGGTGCTTTCAGCAAAGTTTCCAAACGCGAGATATCCTTACCTATCTCGATCATCCTCTTGCTCGCCTCTCCTAACTCTCCCAATTTATTCTGCAAAGGAGAAATTACTGCCGCTGCTCTATCTAATCTTTCATTGATACTTCTACTGTTCTCCTGAAGCATCTGGGTATTTTCCTTAAGCCTTTGATTAACCTGCTGGACTATGGCATTCAGTTGCTCATTCAGTTGAGTGGTTAACTGACCCATCTGCTGACTGAGCAATAAAACCTCTCCCCTCCTCTCTCTGGATTTAAGGAGAAGGAGTAAGATAAGAATAACCAAAACAAGCAATCCGAGTATTAGAACATTCATTCCCTTGCTCTATTCTGCTGAGAGTAGACAAAGCCACTATCTACCTCTCGGAGAGGAGGCCAACTTCTATCTTTAAGAGAAAGAAGAGGGGTGGTAATTGGCCAGGAGATATTGATCTCCTTATCATTCCAGATAATCCCTTTCTCCTCCGCAGGAGAGTAAATCTCATCGCATTTATACACTACCTCTGTTCCCTCTTTAAGTGCACAAAATCCATGGGCAAAACCTTTTGGAACATAAAGCATCCTTCTGTTCTCCTCGGAGAGAATGACGGAAAGGTATCTTCCATAGGAGGGTGAACCTTTGCGCACATCTACCACTACATCAAAGATCTCTCCTTTTATACATCTTACCAATTTGGACTGAGCACGGTTTCCAGACTGAAAATGCAAACCTCTTATTACTCCTCTCCTGGAATATGAATGGTTGTCTTGAATGAAATTCTCCTTTATCCCGAATTTCCTAAATTCTTCCTGCACATATACCTCCATAAAGAACCCGCGCTCGTCCTCAAACACCTGAGGTTCAATGAGAATCACCTCGGGTATAGCAAGCCTACTGAAGCGAAAAGCCATTTTAACCTCTCTGCTCTGTTTCTTTAAGAATCTCTAACAGATATCTCCCATAACTTGTATCTATCCTCTGCGCTAACCTCCTCAGTTGCTTTTTGTCAATATAACCCATTCGGTAAGCAACCTCTTCTATACACCCTATCTTCAATCCTTGCCTTTCCTCTATAGTCTTGATAAAAAGGGAAGCCTCTATTAGAGAATCATAGGTGCCCATATCCAGCCAAGCATATCCTCTCCCCAGCACCTTCACTTTTAGTTTACCCTTTTTAAGGTATTGGTTGTTAACTGCACTAATCTCCAGTTCTCCGCGCCTTGAAGGCCTTATCCCTTTTGCAATTCTGATAACCTCATTGTCATAAAAATAGAGTCCACATATCGCATAGTTAGAACGAGGATGGCTTGGTTTCTCCTGTATAGAAACCACTGCTCCTTCCTTATCAAACTCAATAACTCCATATCTCTCAGGGTCCTTCACATAATAACCCAATATTACTGCTCCCTCCCGAAGGCTACTGCTTATCTCCTTCAATAGATGAACCAGATTATGCCCAAAAAAGATATTATCCCCTAATATCAATGCTACACTATCCTTTTTAATAAACTCCTCTCCTATTATAAAAGCCTCGGCTATTCCTCTTGGTTTCTCTTGCACAGCATAGGAAAGGGTTATTCCTAAATCTCTTCCATCGGATAAAAGGTTTTGAAAATGGGAGATATCCTGTTTGGTGGAGATAATCAGAATCTCTCTTAGTCCTGCAAGCATCAGGGTAGATAACGGATAATAGATCATTGGCTTGTTATACACAGGAAGGAGTTGCTTACCAATCCCTTTTGTGATAGGATATAAACGAGTTCCCTTTCCTCCCGCCAGGATTATCCCTTTCATCTATCTCTCCTGTATCTCTCCTGTTCAGAAAAAGAATATACCCGAGATTCTTGCTCTTGTCAAGGTTGCCCGATTTCCACCCCTGGGGTGGAAAGTGGTTGGAAAGTGGTTCAATAAGAAATTTCTTCTTGCATTCCTCTTATATATTTGCTAAAATTTTATCAGTGTATAACCCTCTATTCTGCAGGAGGAAAAAGTGGAAGGAAGGGCAAGTATAGATAAGGTAAAAAAGTTTATCCTTACCGGGATTATTATTTGGGCTTCTGTGCTGATTATTCTCATCATCTCTATGCTCATTGGAGGGCTGGATTGGATTCTTATCTATCTGGCAAACGAACTCCATATAAAGCCTAAACTCGTCTTTCTTATTACCTTCCTATTTATCATCTTCCTTCTGTCCTTGAGTATCTTCTTCAGTATAATCCTCATTAATAGACTTGAAGAATTGTCTTATGGAAGAAAGGATATGGAGAGGGAAATAGAAAAACTTAAGGCGGAGAAGAATTATAGTCTTCTCTGCTTAGAGATTGCTCAAAACCTGAGTTCTGCTCTGAACAAGGAGAAGTTGATGCGTTTGATTCTCGATAGTTTCATTAGTTTCACCAAAACAGAGAGAGAAAAAGCGATGGGTTATCTACTCTCTTATAGTTATCAAACCGGAAAGTTTGAGTACCAGATAGGCTATGACATAGACAAATCTTTACTGGAGAAAACAGACTTCTCTCCTTCTGAGCAAATAATCTCTGAAATCATATCCAAAAAAGAACCTATTTTCTTGGAAAACATATCTGCCTTTTCTCTTATAAAGAAGGAAAAACTGCATTCTTTGGGTATAAATACCTATTTAGTCTCTATTCCTCTGATTATAGAAAACGAGGTGCGCGGAATAATGAATCTATTTCTCTCCTCCTCCCTCTATCAGCTTCTGAGAGAAAGAAAGATGTGGCTTTCTTTACTTGCTTATCTGTGCTCTATCGCCTTAGGAAGTGCGATGCAATCGGAGTCAGCAGTAATAGATAGATTGACCGAGTTGTATAACCACTCCCACTTCCAAAAATCTCTTCGTCAAGAGATAGAAAGGTGTGCGCGCTATCGCTCAGAGGCAAGTTTGTTAATGCTGGATATTGATTACTTCAAATCCGTAAACGATACCTATGGACATTTAGCAGGAGATATGGTGCTCCAGCATATAGGTAAGATCTTAAAGGAACATACTCGTTTCAATGATCTGTGTGCCCGCTATGGAGGAGAGGAATTCACTATCATCCTGCCCGCTACAGATATAGAGGGTGCAGTAAAAAAGGCAGAAGAGTTGCGCAAAGTGATAGAGGAATACAATTTTCCTCTCAGCGAACGAGAGACTATAAAGATAACCGTAAGCATTGGAGTGGTCAGTTTTGGGGGACCGAAGGGAGAAAGGATAGAAAGAACAAAGTTGCTCAATTGGGTAGATACAGAGCTCTATCGGGCAAAGAAAGAAGGAAGAAATAGAGTGTGTTTCAGAACTGATGGGGACGATAATAAAGGGTTATCTTAAATCTCCTCTCACTCTCGGGAAGGGAAGATTGGATATCAAAAGGAAAGAAAGGAGAGGCGTTGATCACACAGTCAATTGCCCAGTCATTTAAATCCTCATTGGAGGAGAAAACTATCTCCGGAATCTGCTTCAAACTGCCATTGGGAAGAACAATAAACTCTACACTTACCTCTCCTTCTCCTCTCTCTTTTGCGGGAGGGTGGAGATGAGCATAACGGCGAATCTTCTGAGAAATATACCTCTGGTACTCTGGAAGAGAGTTTATGATTTTTCCTCTTTCCTCCTCTCCTTCTTTCTTCTGTTCTTTATCCAAAACACCGCTTTCCTTTTCCTGCTCGGAAGAAGTATCTGAAACAATATGGGGAGTGATAAATATAAGCAACTCGTTCTCCTCCTCATTCTCCTGTTTGTATCTAAACAACCCCCCAAAGAAAGGAATATCCCCAAAGAAAGGAACCTTGTTCACGCTCTCCTTTGTGGTCTTGGAGATAAGTCCTCCCATTACCAGCGTCTGTCCATCTTTTACCCTCAAAACCGTCTCCAAACTCCGCTCTTGAGGATCAATATACCCGGTAAACCTGGAATCTGCCGCTGTGCTTACTGTAGGCTTAATCTTTAAGGTAATAAACCCTTCCTTATCAACGGTGGGAGTAACGGTTAAAGTAGTGCCGATCTTTCTTCTCTCTGCCTGTGTGCTGGTGATTGAACCAGTCTCTGTAGTTTCTACAGTCTCTTTCACAGAAACTACCGCATCTGTAGAGATATCAATATTAGCCTCCTCACCATTAAGCACACAAATTCTGGGTTTGGCTAAAAACCGTGTATGAGAATGAGAAGCAAGCATCCTTAAGAGAATAGAAGCCTCCTCTCCGGGAGGCAAAATAGTCAGATTTCCTAACTCAAAAGTGGGTTCTTTCTTTCCCGCAATGATAAATCCATGTAAAGGGAAAGAGGTAGAACGACTGGGAGCGGTATAACTGACAATAGTAGAAGCCCATTTTGTCCCGATCTCCTCAAGGGCGCCTACGGTTGTCTCCAGTATCTCTGCTTCAATAAGCACCTGAGGTTGTTTTACATCTACCATATAGATGAACTCCTCTATCTTCCGCACATTCTCAGGAAGGTCTATAACCATTATTGTATTTGACCTGTCATCAATGATAATCTTCCCTTCCGAAGACTTAAGTTCAGAAAGAGAATCCTTGATCTGCTCCGCAGAGATATAAAACAAGGGAAAGAACTTTCTTATCTTGGGTTCCTTGATTACCTTGATTATCCCCTCTTCCTCCTTAAAGGTATATCCTTTTATCTTAAGGATAGCATCAAGTGCTTGTTTAAGGGTTATCCTGTTAAAACTCGCTGTTATCCTCCCTTTCACCTCATCAGAGAGCACAATATTTAGTTTATAATCCCGAGAGAGAACACGCAGAAGGTCCTGGAGTTCTATATCGCGCAACTCCATTGAGTAGTAGCCCTCCTCAGGGAGTTTGCTAATCTCCAGCACCCTGGCTTCCTTCTCTCCTGGGGGGGAGGGAGAAGAGTACGGAAGAGAGATCTCTCCTTGTTCTTTTGGTATCATCTCTTTCTCTTCTTGGGCAAAAGAAAGAGAAGAAAATAGAAAAGACATACAGATACTTGTTATTATCAGCCTATCTGTTAACATCTTTCAACTTAAGAATATACTCCTTTCCTTTAAACCCCAAGATCACCTTTTGTTCTTCTATATGTAGAATCTTTGCTCCCAGTATCTCATCCTGCTCTTTTAAGATTCTTCCATTGATAACCACTCTTCTCTTATAAGGCGAATAAAAGATAGCACTCAAGAAAAAGGGAGAAAGGTCTAAATCTTCCTCTTTCTGAGAAACTATCTTCTTTACCTTCTTCTCTTTCCTGGGGGCAAGGAAGGGATTTCTCTTTTCCAACTTTCTTTTTATCTCCTCTATACTATCTATCTCTTTCTTTTCGGAAATAGAAATCTGCTCTTTCGCTTTTTCCTCGATTTCCTTTTTTTGCTTTGATTCTCTAAGAAAATCAGAAAAAGGGGTACTTACCTTTGCCTTCCTTCTTTCCAACCTTTTTGAGAACCCTCTCCATCCATAGAGGGAGAGAAGAAAAAGAAGAACCCCTCCCACTCCTGCTCCTATCTTCCATAAATTACTCCTCTTCAGGTTCATCCTATCTCTCACCCCTCCTCTCTTCTCTATTGGAGGAAGAGAAATAGTAGGCTTGAATAGAGATATTTGCCTCTACGAAAGCAGAAGAATCATCTCCTCTCCTTATCTCTAACCTCTCTATCTTTACCAATCTCTTTATCTTTCTTTCATCTGTTAGATCATGGAGAAAAAGAACCAAGGAAGGATAAGATCCGCACAGACGCATCTGGACAGGCAGAGAGTAGTAAACAATCCCTCTCTCCTCTTCCCGTTTGCTCGGACTCTGGAAAGAAAAGGAAAAATCCTTCTTTCCTTTTTCTCTTTTTTCTCTCTTCTGTTTTTGAGAAAAAGAAAAAAAATACTTTTTCTCTCTTGCTTCTTTTTTCAAAAACTCGTGTTTCTTCTCCTCTCCCAGAGTAAAGGTAATCTTTTCCACCCCCTCTTGCTTAGCCAGTTCTGATAATCTCTCCAGAAGAGCAATCTCGCCTTTCTCGGGAGGAAAACGCTGAAAGAAGTATCTCAATTTCTCCTCCCTCTCCTTCTCTCCTCTCTTAAACCTCTCTACCTCCTCCCTCTTTCTATACACATCCAGAAGTTGTTCTTGCTTTTTCTCTAATTCTAATTTTAGAGAAGAAAGTCTATGTGTCAAGGGAAGGTGGATAAACAGATAGATTCCCATTAATAAAAGAAAGGCACTTCCTGTCTGGATGGCCTTCTGCTTAAGCCCTTTATTCTCTTTCTCTCCTACCAATCCAAGCATTGATCTCAAACCTTCCCTCTTTCTTCTTAAAAACCTCTATCTCCTTCTCTCCTTTTATAGCAAAACTCACCTCACTTAGCAAATCTATGTTTCTCAAAACTGCACAGAACTTTCTTAAATCTGATTGAGCGCTCTTATATGTGCCGAATATCTTTCCTTCCAAAGAAAGAAGATAACCACTCCCCCTCATCTCTCTTCTTCCTCTGCGAGAGAAAGAGAATCCCCCTCCTCTTCTTTTCTCTTTTCTAAAGTAGATCTTCTCTAAATACATTGAGGAGGGAAGAGAAGCACCTATCTCGGTTATAATCTCATCTAAGGGAAAGATATCCTTTTCCATCTCCTTCAACAATTCCATCTTGCTGTTAAAATCCTTTTGCGTTTTTTTCATCTGAGGATATAACTGTAAATATGGCTTTACCTTTACCAATTTGCTCTCTGTCTTTTTCAAACGGCTATTGTAGACCCTTAGGCTCAACCCGGAAAAAAAACTTACCCCTAAGAGAATCAAAGAAAGAATCAAAATCAGCCATTTTCCTAAAGATAGAACATCCTCCAAAAGCGCTGTTTCGGGCTTATATTTCCTTGCTACCTTTGCAGGCAAAAGATTTATTCTCTCCTTATCCTTAACCTCAAGGGCTAAACCCAGAGGCACAGCCAAATAAGGCTCTAACCACCTCAGGTTTACCTCCGAGGAAAAAGAGGGATGAAGATGCACATAGTCTAAGGCGGATAGCGTTTCTACCTTTACCCCTATCTCTTCTTCTAAACCTCTCTTTACATCCTTTTCTCCCTTCTCCCCGGCCAAAAGAAGCACATCGATCTTGCCTCCCGAGGGAGAGTTGGGGAAAGTTCGTTTGTAGTAATCAAAGTAGTGCTTTATCTGAACAGAAAAGGAGAGGATATCTGATTCCATATGGGTATTAGTATACAACCAGCGTGAAAAATACAAAATTCCTCTATCTATGACACTCAAACAAAGCCCCTCTCTTCTTATCTCCAGCACCCCCACACTCTTTTTTATTAACTCAGAATTTCTCTGGATGAGATTAAGCAGGGCTATAGGGTTAACAGTGAGAACATCGGGACTCAGATCAAGGGTCTTGAGAAAAGAGAGATGTGTTTCTAATTCGATCTGTTTAACTGCTACCGCTAATATCTCCTGCTTCGCCTTTTCTCTTGCCTGGATGTTATAGTCTATTATCGTGATTATCTCTGAGGAAAGAGGAGTAAACTTCCTTACCTGCTGAGGAAGAACCTCGGCAAGTTCCTTTCTGCTCATAAGAGGGAGTTCAAGAGAAACCACCTGCACAGAAGGAACAAGAATATTAGCCACTACAGAATTACCTTTCCCTGCTCGGTTTTTTATTTTCTTACTTATTGCCTCCCTCAGCGCCTCAGGGCTATAGGAAAAGCGCTCCAAGAAAAAAAAATTCTTCAGGATGGGCAGGTCATACTTGGGTAGATAAACCTCGGCTATCCTTACATACTGGCTATCAATATCTACGCCTATTCTTTCTCTGGATCTTGACATCTTTCTGCCAATCAGGAAACCATAGTGATTAACTGATAAAGAGGAAGAAAAATAGAGAGAGCGATTGCCCCCACTATCAGTCCAATGCACAGGATAAGAAGGGGTTCAATAAAGGTAAAGATACGTTTGATAGCCCGGGGTACCTCCTCATCATAGAACTGACACACCCTCTCTAAATTCTTCTCTAAGAACCCGCTATTTTCTCCTACTGCTATCATTGTCACCACCAGAGGAGGAAAGTTTTTGTTCTCTTTTAGCGCCTGAGAGAGACTCTCTCCGGTCTTTACCTTCTGTTTAACCTCCTCTATCACCTTGGCTAAATAGGCATTGTTTACTACCTCCTTGTTTATCTCCAGGGAAGTAAGTATATCCACACCTGAATTAAGAAGAATAGAAAGGGTATGGGCAAAACGCGAGAGAGCAATCTTATGAATAAGAAAACCTATAACAGGCAATCTAATCTTCAGGTAATCAACTCTGTAGCGTCCTTTCTCTGAACGCATATAGAGAAAACCTGCTATTCCAGCGATAAAGAAAACCAGCAAAAAATAAAGCCAGTGGCTATGAGCAAATTGACTAAGTGATAGCAGTATACGGGTAAATAAAGGAAGAGTAATCCTCATCGCTGAAAATAAAGCAACAAAACGAGGAAGAACAAAGGTAACCAAAAGGCTTACTAATAATAGCATTAAACCAATCAAGATACAAGGATAAAAAAACACATCTCTGATCTGAGACCTTAGGTCCTTTTGCCACTGCAGAAACTTAGCCAGCCAATTCAAAACCAGATCCAACTTCCCCGAGGACTCCCCTGCTCTGACAATCCCTATATACAACTTAGAGAAAACCTTTGGATAAGCGGCGAGTGCCTGACTAAAACTCTCTCCTGCCTCCAGACGCTGACAGATTCCTTCGATTATCTCTCCCAATCTCCTTCCCTGGGCTTGCCGAGCCAAACCTTTTAACCCACTTAGCAAAGGAACTCCTGCTTCCAAGAGCGTGTGGAGGTGAATGGTAAAAACAATCAGGTCATTTGCCTTTATAGCAGAAGAGATAGAGCTCGTCCTCCATCTCTTTTCTTTCAAAGATACATGGGTAAGAAAATACCCCATTGCGCTTAACTTCTCATTGAGTTCCTCGCGCGAAGAGGCAGAAAGACTTCCCTTTACTAATCTCCCCGCGCTATCTCTGGCAGTATAAAAATAGGTAGGCATTGAGAAAAGAGATCAACAAGTTCTGAAGGAGGCCTTCTTAGAACTCCAGCCAAAGATATATATCGTCATCCTCTGCAGTATGTGAACTCTCGGGTTCGCTATCTCTTTCTCTGTCCGGACCCCAACTTCCGATATAGCAATAGTCTCCCGGTAAATATCCATACTCATATTCTCCTCTCCAGGGATCCCCTTCTATCTCTCTGTCTATGTAATCTGCCAACCACTGGTTAAGATCTCCCTTCGCACTATCACTATGATAATATCCGCCAGGCGGAAACTCTTTATGCTCCTCATAATAGGCTTCAAGAGCAGTTTTGATAGAGTTGAGTTCACTTCGGGTGCGTGTAAGTTTGGCTTTGTCTACCAAATAATATGTCTTGGGAAGAACAACGCTGGCTACCAGAGCAATCACTGCTACTGCTACCATTACCTCTATCAGAGTAAATCCCTCTCTATGGACAGATGTCGTCATTCCCTCCCCCATCCCAGATTCCATTAGGACCTAGGCTGCAAAACAGATTTACGATTGGGCTTGGGTGTTCATAGTAGTCATTACCCCAGAGATCCGTGCGAAAGGAGAAATCGGTTAAATATCCTCCATTATACAACTCATCTATGCTCCTAGGATAATCTCCTTCCCTAATTGCGTATGCTTCTGCGGCTAAAGAGACTACTGCTAACTCATTCCTCACCTTCTCCTCCTTCTCTCGCCTAATCATTGTAGGAGCCTCTACGCTAAAGCAGATATCATCTCCTCCTGAATCCTCACACGCATCCCATTCCTTATTCGCACCCCTGCTTCTTATCTCACAGGTATCATTACCCCAGGAACCATAGGTGCAGTTGCAATCATAGTCCTCTCCCCATCCATCCCTAAGATAATCATCTCCAAAGGTGCTTATATAATCCCTTATCCCGGTTAAGGGATTGGAAGTAGTAGGAAAACTATCATGTTCTTTATAATACCTTATGAGCGCAGCACTCAAATTCTCTATCTCCTCGCGCGTAGCCTTATCCGCACTCTGTTTTACTATCAAACTCCCTAAAGGAAGCGCAACAGAACTGATAATAGCCATAATCATCAAAACCACAATCAGTTCAGTAAGGGTAAAACCTGCTCTCTTCATTCCTTCTTCTTGATTATCTCCTCACTCACATCGGGAAGCATATGCTTAATCCTTTCTCCCTGAAATTCACTCAGAGAAACTCCCACACACTCTCCCGCTCTGCAACTATCATTGACAGTATCTGGGTTCTTATCATCACACATACTTCCATCCGGCAGATTGCGTATCTCTCCTGTACTCTGCCATCTAACTCCTTCTACAGAATAACTACCTGAACAACACTCCTGACATATTCCGCTCTGGCATAGTCTTGTGCAAGAGGAGTAATTCCTGTATTCTTGTTTTACCCTCTTCTCCTCTTTGCAAGGCTCAGAGGTTAAAGGCTGCCATTTGTTCTCTCCCGTATCATACCAGCCATCCAGGGCATCACAACCTTGACTTCCGCAACTAACTCCGTTGGTATCCCGTATACAAGGACGGGTTTGATAAGGGTCAATAGTAGAGTAGACTACACAATGTCCTGAGCGGCAACGAAAAATATCTGCAGAGCGCTCTTGCACTCCTGTAGTATCACAGACACTACTGAATCCCGAACAAGCGCTCCAAGGGTGGAGACGAAGATAGGGAGGACAAGGCAAGTTATCGGTGTTGCGTATGCAAGGACGGGTTTGAGTAGAGATAGAAGGAGTGCATACTCCTGCCTTGCAGTGATAGGTGGTCAAGGTGCGGGTTTGTGTTCCGGTAGTGTCACAAATACTCTCAAACCCTGCACAAGGGCTCCAGGGGCTATATTCAGGAGAAGCACATACACTTCCTTCTGCCTTAAAACAATAACACTTTCTTCCTTCACATACCCCTCGGGCATAGCCCAATCTTCTGCACTGACTATTACAAACAGCAGGACACTTTCTCCTTCTTCCTATATACCTCTTACATATATCTGCAAAACAAAAGGAAGAAAAAGTGAGAAGAAAAGCACATACCCCTATCCCTACCCTCTTGCTCATTTCTCCTCCTGATTATTACTCCCTCCACCTTTGCTTTCTACGATATCGCTACTCGCAAAACCTCCTCTATGGTAGTAATCCCTTTAAGAACCTTGTCCAGACCGTCTTCAAATAGACTCTTCATCCCCTGCTTCTCTGCTAATTGGCGGATTAGGGTAGATGAGCAACGACGCAGGATTAGTTCTCTGAGTTCGGGGGTAGCAGGAAGAAACTCAAAGATTCCTATCCGTCCATAATAGCCTGTCTTTCGACAGTAAGCACAACCCTTGCCCCGATAAAATAGAACCTCTGTCTCCTTTTTTCTCCTCGCCAGACCTAACTTAGCACGCATCTCCTCTGAAGGTTTATACGCCTCTTTGCATCTTGGGCAGATGACCCTTACCAATCTCTGTGCCAATACCCCAATTACTGCAGAGGAAATCAGAAATGGCTCAATACCCATATCAATCAGGCGAGTGAAAGCACTCGGAGCATCATTGGTATGTAAGGTAGAAAGCACGAGATGCCCGGTAAGAGCGGCACGAACAGCCACCTCTGCTGTTTCCATATCCCTTATCTCTCCCACCATAATTATATCTGGATCCTGACGCAAGATAGCCCGCAGTCCAGAAGCAAAGTCAAAGCCAGTTTTAGGATTCACCTGACTTTGACGCACCCCGGGAAGTTGATACTCAATAGGATCCTCAATGGTCATAATATTCTTCTGCTCTGTATTGAGTTTCTGCAAACAGACATAGAGGGTAGTGCTCTTCCCACTTCCTGTGGGTCCGGTAACCAAGATTATCCCATAAGGCTTAAATAAGACCTCCTCATACCTTTTTAAGGTCTCCTCGGAAAAACCCAACTGCTTCAGTTCCACAAAGATCTGTCTCTTCTCTAATAACCGCATTACCACATTCTCGCCAAAAAGGGTAGGTTGAGTAGAGATGCGAATATCCAGAGGACGGGAGCCTGCCTTTATCTCTACTCGCCCATCCTGAGGCAAGCGTCTTTCTGCAATATTCATATTAGCCATAATCTTTATTCGCGAGATGACGGGCATCTGTAAATCTTTGGGAAGGGAGAAGGTGTCTGAGAGCATACCATCAATGCGATAGCGCACACGCACAAACTTCTCCTCGGGCTCAATATGGATATCCGAAGCCCTGCTTTGCACTGCTTGCAGAATAAGTAGGTTTACCAACTTCACAATAGGGGCTTCTATATCGCCTCTCTCTCCGGCCCCCAACAACTTCTCCTTATCAATACTCTTTATCAATTCCTCTATGGAACTACTAAATCCATAATATTGCTCTATGGCTTGCTCAATTTCTGAGGCAGTGCTTATTACTAGTTTAACCTTGCAGGAGGAATAGCGTTTCAACTCCTCAAGAAGGAACATATTTAACGGATCAATCATAGCCACAGTTAACTCCTCACCCTCTTTAGATAGAGGCAAAACTTTATACTCGCGCACAAAATCTTTGGGTAGAAGGTTAATTACCTCAGGAGGAATAAGATAGGAGGATACACTCACAAAAGGAAGATTAAACTTAACAGCCAAAGCGGAAAACAGGTCTTTTTCAGTAATAAAACCATGGGAAAGGAGAATCTCTCCCAGAAGTCTCTTACTTACTTTCTGCTCTTCCAAAGCCATCTGCAGTTGCTCCTTGTCGATAAGTCCTTGCCCTAAGAGTATCTCTCCTAATAAAGGCAGTTTCCGTTTCTCTCCTTTCATCTCCTTTCCTCTTCAGAACCTACTTCCTCTTTCAGTTCCGGGACATTGGCTAAAACCTCCTCATAACTAATCAGTTTTCTCTTATAAAGGTTCATCAAAGAGGAAGCAAGCGTGCACATCCCATATTTTCCTCCTGTCTGGATGTCGGTGTTGATCTTATAGGATTGATTCTCTCGGATTAGATTACGGATAGAAGGAGTGGCGATCATTATCTCAAATCCAGCAATTCTTCCCCTTCCTGAAGCCCTAGGAATAAGCCGTTGGCTAAACACTGCTAAGATAACTGTGGAAAGTTGAATCCTTATCTGATTCTGCCGATAGGTAGGAAAAACATCTACAATTCTATCTATAGTCTTGCTGGCATTTACGGTATGCAAGGTAGATAAAACGAGATGTCCTGTCTCTGCACAGGTAAGAGCGGCTTCAATAGTGGAAAGGTCGCGCATCTCTCCGATCATAATCACATCCGGATCTTGACGCAGACTTGCAATCACCGCCTCGGAGAAAGAGGGAATGTCAGAATTCAATTCCCTTTGAGTGATGATAGACTTCTTATGCGGATGATAGTATTCAATGGGGTCTTCAATGGTAATTATATGCTTCACCCAATTGGAGTTTATAAAATCGATCATACTGGCTAATGTGGTTGTCTTGCCTACCCCGGTGGGACCAGTGACAAGAATAAGCCCTTGCCTTTTGCAAAGCAAATCAGCAGTGCTTGGAGGTAAACCAATCTCTGCAAAACTCATTATCCTCTGAGGAAGTAAACGCAAGGCTATCCCTAAACCTTTTCTTTCTTTATAGACGGAAACTCTAAACCTGGCAATATCCTTGAAGGAAAAACTAAACTCCGCCTGCCCTTTCTCCTCCATTGCCCCTCTCTGCTCTTTGCTAAGCAGAGACTCACTTATCCTCTCTGTATCCTCTACAGAAAGTGGCGTTTCTTCTATTGTCTCTAATCTCCCATCCTGACGGAGCATAGGAGGTTTTCCTACCACCAGATGCAAATCTGAAGCATTGCGATCGATACACAAATCCAGCAGTTCTCGCAACTCTACCATCCTTTCTCCTCTATCCAAGCAAAACCAGGTTCATTATACTATCTTATTTTATTGCTTGTCAACATAATCCTTCTCCTTCTTCTTCCTTTTTTCTCCGTTGCGTTTATCCTCCACCCACACACTCCCTTTCAAAGACTTCGCATATCTTTTAAGCTCTGCTCCTATCTCGCTAATCTGGGCGAGATGCACAATATTCTTGTAGAGATTACTAACCACAGCAATAGAGATGCTCATCAAAGAGAATTTTCTTACCCTCCCTTGTCTATCCTTGCTCAATATATAACCTTTCTCTCTGTCTTCTTGAGCATACAGAAGAGGGATAAAGGCATCAAAGTCTTTGATTATCTGCTCACAAAGTGGCTTTACCTTATCTGGAGTGGTCAATAGAATAAAATCATCTCCCCCGATATGCCCAAGAAAGTCCTCTACATTCCCTTTTTTTCTCACTGCTTCTTTTAAGATAACCGCTGTTTGCTGAATAACCTTGTCCCCTGCTTCAAATCCATAATAATCGTTGAATGCCTTAAATTCATCTATATCTATAAGACAAACGGCAAAAGTTTCCTTTCCCTCTATACATTTTCTCAATCTCTCATTTATGGAGATATTGCCTGGTAATTTGGTAAGAGGATTGGCATCGAGAGCGGTTATTGCCTCCCGATAGAGGTAAATATTCCCTATTGCTACCCCTGTTTGTTCTGCCAGGATAGAAAGAAACTCTAAATCCTGCTCATCAATCTTATCATAATATACCCCATTTCCCACAAAGATAGAACCGACAATATCCTCCTGAACAACTATGGGCACAATAGCAAAAGAAGAGACATTAAAGAAACTGCTTATCTTTTCCTCTAAAGTGGAAGGGAAAAAAGAGATATCCTTTACTAAAGTAGGACTTCTTTTGATAAAAGCCTCTTTTACCTCTTTCTCTTCCAGAAAGGAGGTCAACTCCCTCTCATTGTTTATCCTTTCTTGCTCACGAGGTGTATACCCTTCTCCTGCACAATAGACAATTTTGTATGTTCTTTCCTCTACAAGAAAGAGAGCACTCTTTTCAAAATCCAGACGCTCCACCAATGCTTGGGTAATCACTTCGGAGATTCTATTTAAACTATACTCTAAATCAAACCTTTGCGTAGAGGGATCAAAGAAGTTCTTGGTATTGCTGATCATCCTTCCGATATCCTGAAGGATGTATAATCCACTAATTCTTCTGTTCAACTCCTCCTCTGCTTTTCTTAACTTTAGATCTGTCTGAACAATCAATTTTGCTTGCTCATCTAAATCATTATACAACTGCTCTAATTTAGACAATGCCTTCTCCTTCTTTTTTCTCTCCTCTCGCTCCTTTTCTTCAGAGAAGAGAAGAAGAAAAAGAGAAAAAATAAGAAGGGCATAGGCGGCTAATCTTATCTCTAAGCGTTCGGAAAGTAAAAGAAAAAGTGAAAAGAGAGAAAATAGAACAAGAAACTTGATGCGTAAAGGCATATCCTATTCTCCTAATACCAGCACCACTACACTTTGATTATGGGCATAACATTGTCCCAGATGAGAACCTCCGCTCAAAGGTGCCTGCTGACTATAGCCATAAAATCCGACAAAAGGAATCTGGCGCAAGATTCCCCTTATTTCCTCTATCTCCTTATCTCTCCCCCTTCCCAAAAGTTTACAGCGGGAAGCAGAGTTAAACACAATACCCAGACCTATTTCTTCCAGCCAAACTCCGCGTATAGCCTCCCAACTGGCATCGCGAGCAGCAGCAACCACCATCTCTTTGTTGCTCATCATCAGGCGCACTTCTTCTCCTTCGTTAATATCTGCGGAGAAGACCAGAGAACCATCAAGATGGATATCCAAAACATTGCGCACCAGATACTCCTTTTCTCCTGGCACCGCAATACCTAAAGGATAGTTGATAATCATATTTACTAAGACGCTCTTTTCTAACTCCTCTATCTCTCTGCCAAAGTAGTTTTGATAGACCTCAATGGCTGGCTTATGGTCTAATTCCTGAACCACATTCTTCTTTGCTCGAGTGACCTTATAGGGTCTTCCTAAGGGTTTCCAGCCATGTCGCATTCCAAATCCTATCTTGGGTAAAGAAAGAATAAGACCAAAAGCACTCTGCTCAAACACTCTATCCTGATAATACTGATATGTCTTCCTGAACAAAAAGTCATCTCCTGCTCCTCCTCCTAAGATAGGATAACTTGTTCCCAACACCTCCTGCGCTCCACGAATAATATCGGCGATACTTCCAGAAAGGCCATCGGAGAAAAGAACTAATATCTCTTTATTCCTATCCTTTACCTGCAAGCCTTTTTTTACCCTCTCGGCTATTCTCCGTCCCTTCTCCCGTGCTTCTATCCCGATATCCTCCTCTAAATGGGCAGAGAAAGCCAATCTATCCGATTTTATTCCCACCAGTACTAAACTTCTTTGCAGGCTTCCTTCAGAGGTAATCTCTCCTGCATCACTCACTCCAAACAAAGGCACATCAGGAAGAACGGCTTTTATTCCTGTTAGTGTCCTAAGATGGGCAAACTTTACCGAAGAGAAAAGAAAACAGATATCCGGGGTTTCCTGCTCCAGTTCTATCAAACATTGCCTACCTGCTTCTTCTCCAGCAAGAAAAGGGTCTCTATTCTTACTTACTCCTATCCCTACCTTAAACATCTGCAAAACTACAATCTCTCTATCCTTGTGCGTATCTTGCCTTTTATCTTTGCAAGAGCATTGCGTGTATCCAAGATACAGGAGGCATTCTCTACAACTAAATGGTAATTTAGAGAGTGGTCAGTAATAATTGCTATGCAATCCTGCTCTTGAAGAACTCTCTTTTCCAAAGGAGAAGAATGAAAGACCTTTTTTCCTATCTTTATTTCTTTAACAAAAGGGTCAAAATAAGAAACTTTAGCCTTTCTTCTGATCAGGAGTTTGATAATCTCAATTGCTGGAGACTCACGGATATCAGGGATATCCTTTTTATAAGTAATCCCCAAAATAAATACCTTACTATGGGAAAGTCTTTTACCTGCTCTGTGGAGGATTTTTTCTATCCTTCCAAGCACATAGTGAGGCATCTGAGAATTTATCTCATCTGCAACCTGAATAAGCCTTGTCTCTATTCCTTCTAACTTTGCTTTATAGGAAAGATAAAGAGGATCTATGGGCAGACAATGCCCACCTAAGCCAGGTCCGGGATAGAAAGCAAGAAAACCAAAAGGTTTTGTCTGCGCAACAGAAATAACCTCCCAGACATCAATTCCCAATCTATTGCATACCAGAGCCATCTCATTAGCCAAAGCAATATTCACTGCCCGAAATGTATTCTCCCAGAGTTTAGCCATTTCGGCTATCTCAGGAGAAAGAACAGGAATAACTTTATTTATAATCTGCTGATAAAGAAGGCGGGTCAGTTGAGTGCTTTTCTTATCTATTCCTCCCACGATCTTGGGAATATTTCCGGTCTTATATCTTTTATTTCCCGGATCTACGCGTTCTGGAGAGAAGGATAATAGAAAATCCTTTCCTACTTTGAGCCCACTCCTCTCCAGCAAGGGCAGAATTATCTCGCGTGTAGTCCCGGGATAAACTGTGCTCTCCAAAACCACCAATGTTTCTCTCCTTATATATCGGGCTATCCGTTCGGCTGCTTTTAGGATGAAGGAAATATCCGGCTTTCGTCTTTTGCTTAAAGGGGTAGGCACAGCAATAATCGCTATCTGCGCCCGGCTTATCTGGGAGTAGTCCGTGAAACCTACCATTCTTTCCTTCATCACCACTTTCTTTAATTCCTCTGAACTAACATCCGTGATATAAGAGATCCCTCTGTTTATCTTCTCTATTTTTTCTTTATCTAAATCTATCCCTATCACCAAAAATCCTTTTTTGGCAAACTCCACAGCAAGAGGAAGCCCTACATAGCCCAACCCTATCACTGCAATAACCGCTTTCTTTTCTTCAATCTTCTGTCTTAGAGAAATCTCAGCCATCTCCTCTCAGATTACTCGCAAAAACTATGTCTTACTTATCTGAAATACATTCTCCGGAAGAGCCTTTATTCGAAAGATCAACCAGAGAGTGCTGTTATTCTTGGTAATATGCTTTTTGAAGTCATAATTCAGTTCCACTATCCAACAGGGCAACTCATGGGCTATCCGGTATCCATGCACTGCACTATACCCTCCTCTTTCCCAGTTCTTCTGTTTAATAAAGTCATATCTCTCATAAATCCCCACTCTCCAGAGAGAGTTCAGCGTATAATTAAGTTCTGCACTTAACTCACAACTCTCCTTCTGTTCGTAGCGATTGGATAGGGTAAACTCCCATTTCCTTGCCCGCGTATTTATCTCCAGATTTGCTTTCTTAAATCGTTCCTTGAAAGATACTCCCCGTGCATAAGAATCATAACTGCTATCAAGGTCGATACTAAGCCAATCATAGGGTTCAAGGGATAGTTCTATCTTTACATCTGAGAGATGATGGTCTTCTTTGTGCAGATAATAATCTGCTTCTATGCGCAGATTCAAAAGGTTCACTACCTCCTTCTTCTCTCCTTTCTGGACATTATAAAGAGGATAGACTGTGCCCAAATCCTCATTTTTATAGAACCTTCTTCTCTTCCTTTTGGTCTGCAAGATGTTCTCCAAACTTAAAGTGAGTGTGTTTTGATGACTTATGCTATCTATGCTATCAAATTGAAAAAGCCGCTCAGAGGAAAGATTTGGTTCACGAATATAGTTATAACTCGCTTTTGGCTTGATAATATGTTTTAGTTTATTAATCTCTATTCCCCACAGATTACTCTTTGCATTATATATTCGAAAGAAACGGGTGCTCAAATCCAAGCCACCATAATAAACACCACGCACTATGTCCTCCTGTCCATATCTGTCTTCATTATAATAAGTCTGGCGAGTGCCTATATATGGACGCACATTCAGCCACCTCCAGAGGTCTTTTATCTGATAAGAGAGTTGATTATAAGTATCCAGACGCCATCTTTTCTCATCATCTTGGGAGTGATGCGCATATCTTTTATAAAAGTTGTTAAAACTATTTTCGCTCTGGAAGTAGAAATTGCTATTGCCTATCTGTCTATCCAGATACTCAAGTTTCAGTTCGGGAAGTTTCTCTACAACAGTAAAGAAGTGGTTTACTCGCTTGCGTGCCTTGGCAGTAAATACATAATTTTCTGAAGAGTGCACAAGAGAGATATAGGATTTCGGCTGGTTATCCTGTTTATATAGATCATAGAAGTAATCTTTATTAAAATCTTCATCCCGTAGATAGTGATACTCCAGACGGAGATCCGTGTTTTTATCTATCTGATAATGATGCTTGATTTCGGCTTTATACCTTTCTCTCTCTGCAGGTACCCCTTCAGGTTTCAGTTTATCCCTTTCATAGATATAATAGGTAAGAATCTCTCCTTCTCCAAGATCTGAACTATATCTATAGGTCAACCCTTCTCCTACCCCTTTGCGCTCGTAGTAATCAAGAAGAAAATAACCTTCTCCGTCATCAATATTAAAACGGGAAGCGGTCTTCACAAATGTTCCCCACTCCTTGCTATGTCCTCCACTTACCCTGATATGTGGGCGGTTGTTCTTCAAAGAGTAAGAATAGAAGGGAAGATAAAAAATGGGAATCTTTCCTATCCACAAAAGGACATTCTTTGCTCGCACCCTATCCTTTAGTTTAATCTCTATCTTCTGGGAGGAAATCTTGTAATTGGTGCAGTGTGGGTGGCGGGGATCGCAAGTAGTTATATAACCATCTCTAATCTCAAAACCATCTTTACTAACCTTTTCTATCTCCTTTCCTTCTCCATACCATATAGGCGAGAACAACCTTCCATTATCCAGAGTTCCCTTCTTGCTATCCAGGTTATAAACCAGATTCTCCCCTCGCAGTTCTTTATCGCCCTCTCTTAAAACTATCTCTCCCTGCGCATAAACATCTTTTGTTTGTGTATTAACCCTTAATTTCCTGCAGTTCAGTTCTATATCCTTATAGATAGCCCGCACATTCCCGCTGGCAATAACCTCACTCTTCTCCTGCAAATACTCTATCTTATCTGCATAGCAGATAATAGACGCCTTTTTTACCTCTTCCTGAGCATATATATGGAAGAAACATGGGGAAATGAAACAGATAAAGAAAAAAATAAAAAAATTAGAGAGCAAGAGTGTGGCAGTCTTTGAACCACCCTTCTCCCCCTGCTCTCTGTTTCTTTTTCTCATCAGAGAATTGCCTGTTCACTCTCTTTCTCAAAGTAATGGCATTTCTCACTATTAAATACCAGATCTATTTCCTCTCCTATTCTCGGTCGATTCTCTTTTCCCTCCATCTCCGATGATTCCACACGGGCATTGAAGTTAACCCCTCCTAAGGTAAAACTCAGGTAGGTAACAGCACCCATCATCTCGATAATCTCCAAACGCGCACGCACAATGCACCCCTTTACCTCTGAAGAAGCAGAAGAAATCGCCTGCTGAGCAAGATGAATATTCTCCGGTCTTATCCCTAAAATCAAATCCTTCCCTTTCACCTTCCTTAGTTTATCTGTATGCATCCGAGCAACCTCAAGCACAATCCCTTCTCCTTGAAAGTAGAGTTTATCCTTCTCCTCTACTACCCTTCCTTCAAAGAAGTTCATTGAAGGACTACCAATGAACCCAGCCACAAATTTATTCACTGGATTATGATAGAGAAAGGCAGGTGTGGATATCTGTTGTATTGTTCCTGCTTTTATCACTGCTATTCGCTCCCCCATTGTCATTGCTTCTACCTGATCATGAGTAACATAGATCATCGTAGTCTTTAACTGCTGATGAAGTTTCTTTATCTCGGCACGCATCTGGACACGGAATTTGGCATCTAAATTGCTAAGTGGTTCATCAAACAAGAATACTAAAGGCTGACGCACAATGGCTCTTCCCAATGCTGCTCTCTGCCTTTGCCCTCCTGAGAGGGCACGCGGTTTTCTATCCAGAAGGTCAAATATACCTAATATCTCCGCGGTCTTCTTAATTCTCTCTTCTATTACCTCAGGAGGATGTTTATGCAGTTTTAGTCCAAAAGCAAGATTCTGACGCACAGTCATATGGGGATAAAGTGCGTAGTTCTGGAAGACCATAGCAATGTTCCTATCTTTTGGGGGAACATTATTTACCAGTCTCTCTCCTATATATATCTCTCCACTGCTAACCTCCTCAAGTCCGGCAATCATCCTCAGGATAGTGGACTTCCCACATCCCGATGGTCCTACCAATACCAAAAACTCCTTATCCTTGATGTGAAGATTGATGTTATTTACTGCTCTTACTCCGTTAGGATAAACCTTGGAAACATTCTTCAGCACTACTTCTGCCATAGCCCCTCTCTCATAAATATTCTAATATCTGCTCTAATATCTCTTTTAATCTCCGTCGCTCTACAATCATATCTATCAACCCATGTTCAAGAAGAAATTCGGAGCGTTGGAAACCGGGAGGTAATTTCTGCCTGATTGTCTGCTCTATTACCCGTGGGCCAGTAAACCCGATCAAAGCCCGAGGTTCGGCGATTATTACATCCCCCAAAGAGGCAAAGGAAGCCAACACCCCAGCCATTGTAGGGTTGGTAAGCACGGAGATGAAAGGGATATTCTCTCTATTGAGCCTGGATATTGCCCCGCTGGTCTTTGCCATCTGCATCAAACTCAACATTCCCTCTTGCATCCGCGCCCCTCCTCCCGAGCCAGAAACAATAATCAAAGGAATACGCTGCTCTATCGCCTTCTCTATAGCCCGCGTAATCCTCTCTCCTACTACTGAACCCATTGAGCCCATCATAAAGCGAGAATCGGTAACCCCTAAGATAACCTTTCTTCTACCCAACACTGCTTCTCCTACTATACACGCTTCATCCAATCCTGTCTTTTTCTGCTCCTCCTCTATCTTCTCTTTATAACTCTTTATGGCGGTGAAATTCAGAGGATCTCCTGTCTTTATCTCTGTGGAAAACTCCCTAAACTCCTCTCCCACCAGAATCTCTATCCTCTCTTTTGCCCCTAAGGCAAAATGATATCCGCATTTTGGACAAACCATTAGATTCTCTCGTAAGGTTTTCTTAAACAGAATACCTCCACAATCAGGGCATTTTGCCCATAATCCCCGCGGAATATCCTTTTTCTTGGAAGAGAAAAATAAAGGCACCTTTCCTAAATCAATCTTATCGTTCTTTTATAGATTTGATAAACTATATCGCTCCTGTTCTTGTTAATCTTCACCTCACCTTCCCCACCTAAACTTTTGCTATTACCTCTCCTATCACCCAGTTTTTTAACCCCTTCCTTTCCAAATCTCGCTGAATAGAACCTGCTTCTTTCTTTCTGACCACCAACACCATTCCAATACCCATATTAAATACCCTAAACATCTCCTTCTCTTCTACTCCGCGCCTTTGAATCTCCTTAAATATCCAGGGAATCTCCCAAGAGTTTTTTTCTATCCTTGGAGATAGATCAGGAGGAATAACTCTATCAATATTGGCAAACCCTCCCCCGGTGATATGGGCAATTCCTTTGATGATCAGATGAGCATCCTTAATCTTGTTTAATAAGGAGAGAATAGGCTTAACATAAATGCGGGTAGGCTTGAGGAATTCCTGGGCGTTCTTCTTCAACTCCTCGGGAGTGAAGATCTTGCGGATTAAGGAAAAACCATTTGAGTGCAGTCCATTAGAGGCTATTCCGATTATCTTATCTCCAGATCTTATTCTTGAACCTTCTATTATCCTCTTCCTCTCTACTATCCCTACGCAAAAACCGGCGAGATCATATTCCCCTTCCTTGTAGAGTGCGGGCATCTGAGCAGTCTCCCCACCTACCAAACTACAACCTGCCTCCTCACACCCTTCTACTATCCCTTGCACAATCTCCTTTGCCTGCTTCAATTCCAATCTGCCTACAGAAAGGTAATCCAAGAAGAATAGGGGTTTTGCTCCTGCACAAAGCACATCATTAACGCACATTGCTACTAAGTCAACCCCTATTGTCCTGTGCTTTCCTAACAGAGAAGATAGTTTCACTTTGGTGCCAACTCCATCAGTAGCAGAAACAAGCACAGGATGGTTAATCTCTTTGGGCAGAGAAACTAAGGCGTTAAACCCTCCAATGCCTTTTAAAACTCCTCTTCTCTCTCTATTTATCCTTTTGATTACCTCTACAAACCTTTCTCCTTTCCTTATATCTACCCCTGCACTTTGATAGTCCATTCTACTTTTCAAGGAGAATACTCCTACCTTCCTCTTCTTCTAAATCTCTCCAAGATTCTTTTGATATCTCCGGAGGCGGATTTAAGCATCAGTATACCAGTATAGATAATTATAGAAAACTGCCAGCAATCCTCAGGACCCAAGATTAGACCTGTCTGCACATCCTCTTTTCTCTCTAATTCTCCCTTGAACTCCTTGGTTGCCTTCTCCAGACTTCCTTCGTAGATTTCTAAAGAAGAAATCTCGTTAGTATATTTCAAGGAGGGAAAAGAAAGCCCGCGCAACAGAAGAAATGTCCTTATCTTCTCCTCATCTACATTAAAATCATCCTTAAACTTAAAGCCTTCAAATTGAGGATAATGGGGAGGAAGAATAAGCAAGGGTTTATCCACCACTACCTTACCCTTACGCACTACAGTATCTCCCATATTAACCGCTGACTCTCCTAAGAATATATAAGGCAGGTGGGTTGGTTCAAAGGTAAGCAGGTTGCGCAACCGTGCTCTCACAATCTCTGTATGCTTTAATGCTTTTTCCCACTTCTCTTCTAAATCCATAGTATCACCTCTTATTAAACCTCCGGATTCTAAAAAGTTTATCCCCTAACAAAAACAGATTTAAGAGAGAAGAAGTAAACTGCCATACCATCTCTATATCCCCAATCTCTCAAATATCTTGTTTATCTTCTCCAGATAATAATTGATCTCAAAACATCTCTCTATCTCCTTAATACTCAAATAATTCAGCAATTCTCTGTTCCGCAGAAGTAAATCTTTAAAATCCTTTTCTTCTCTCTCTGATAGTAGAGCATCCCTCTGAATTATCTTATAAGCATCCTCTCGCGTCAATCCTTTAGCCACCAATTCCAGTAATATCCGCTGAGAAAAAAACCTTCCTTTGCTTTTGGAGAGATTCTCTTGCATCTGCTCCGGATTTACTCTCAGATGCTTGAAGATAAAAATCATCTCCGAGGTCATAAAATCCAGGAGAGTAGTGCTATCGGCTAAGATAATCCTCTCTGCAGAAGAATGAGAGATGTCCCGCTCATGCCAGAGAGGAATATTCTCTAAAGCGGTTAGTGTATTTGCACGCAATACACGCGCCAATCCACATATTCTCTCACAACGCACAGGATTCTTTTTATGAGGCATTGCGGAAGACCCCTTCTGCTTCTCCAAAAAAGGTTCCTCTATTTCGTTTATCTCTGTTCTCTGTAATCCTCTTATCTCCAAAGCAAACTTCTCCAGTGAACTACCAGCAATAGAAAGAGTGCTAAGGAATTGAGCATGGCGATCCCGTTGAATAATCTGAGAAGAAATAGGAGCAGGTTTTAATCCCAACCTCTCGCAGACATAACTCTCCACATAAGGGTCAAGATGAGCATAGGTGCCTACTGCTCCGGATATCTTTCCATAACTGATGTTCTCCTTTGCCTTCTTTAGTCTCTCCAGATTCCTCTCTGCTTCCTGCCAGAAAAGAGCAAGTTTAAACCCAAAGGTTATTGGCTCTGCGTGGACTCCATGCGTGCGTCCAATCATTAATGTCCTCTTATACCTCTGAGCCCCTTCTTTCAGCACATATGATAACTCTTCCCAACCTTTTATCAAGACATCCGCAGATTCTCGCAGAAGCAAAGCGAGGGAGGTGTCTAAGATATCTGAAGAGGTCAAGCCAAAGTGTAGATATCTACTCGCTTCTCCTATATTCTCGCTCAGATTGGTAAGAAAAGCAATCACATCATGCCCCACTTCCTTTTCAATCTCATCGATGCGCTTAATATCAAACCTTGCCTTTTTCTTTATCTCATCTAATGCCTGCTCTGGTATCCGTCCCAGTTTTGCCTGTGCTTCGCATACAAGAATCTCTATCTGGAGCCATTTCTGAAACTTATTCTCTCTGCTCCAGAGTCTCCGCATCTGTTCCGAAGAATAGCGGTTTATCATCTTTGGTTGGCAGCCCCACGGGGATTCGAACCCCGGTCTTTAGCCTGAGAAGCTAATGTCCTGAACCACTAGACGATGGGGCCAAGAAAGACAATACACCTCCACTTCTTCTGGTGCCGGGAAGGGGATTTGAACCCCTACAGCGTCTCCGCTACAAGCCCCTCAAGCTTGCGTGTCTGCCAATTCCACCATCCCGGCTTTGGCTGGGGAGAGAGGACTCGAACCTCTGTCTCGTGATCCAGAGTCACGCGTGACTACCACTGCACCACTCCCCATCTTCAACCAGAGTGACAAATCATTTATAAATAATGCAACCCTAATGTTTGAAATGTCTAACGCCAGTGAATAACATTGACATCTTTGCTCTATCCACTGCTTGAATTACTTCCTTATCCCGCAGAGAACCTCCTGGTTGAACAATGGCTTTCACTCCCTTTTCACCTGCCAGATCAACGCTATCTGGGAAAGGAAAAAATCCATCGCTGGCAAGCACTGCTCCCTTTGCTCGTTCTCCCGCTTTTGACAAGGCTATTTTTACTGCCTCTATACGGGAAGTCTGCCCTCCTCCAATGCCCACAGTGGCAAAGCCCTCATTCCCCCTCTTTGCCAGAACAATCGCATTGGATTTCACATACTTGGCTACCTTCCAGGCAAACAGAAGTGCCTCCCTTTCCTTTTCCGAGACCTCCTTCCTGCTCACTCTCCTCCACTGCCTGGGAGATTCACTGCTCTCATCCTCCTCCTGAACCAGTATCCCTCCCCAAGTCCTCTTAAACTCCCAATCTCTCTCTTGCTTCTTCTTATCTATTCGGAGCAAACGCAGATTTTTTCTCTCCGCTAACAGAGCAAGTGCCTTTGCGGTATAAGAAGGAGCAATGAAACACTCCAGAAACCCTGCTTTAAGCACCTCCCGAGCAATCCCCTCATCTACCCTTCTATTAAACCCTACTATTCCCCCAAAAGCAGAAACTTCATCGCACCTTAAGGCATCCTGAAAAGCAGAGGATAAACTCCTGTTAACAGCAACTCCTGCTGGACTTTGGTGTTTGATTATTGCCACTGCTGGTCTATCAAACTCCTTCACCAGTTTGTAGGCAACATCTGCATCTGCAAGATTATTGTAGGACAACTCCTTTCCCTGCAATTGCTCAATCTCTGCAAAAGTTTTAGGTTCAGAGGTCTTATATAAACCAGCCTTCTGATGAGGATTCTCTCCGTATCGCAACTCCCTGATCTTGCGCAACCTCAACTCTATCGTTTCCGGAAGATCCTCCTTCTTTGGAGAGGAAAAATATGTGCTCAGGTACTTAAAGATTGTCCTATCATATTCACTGGTCTGCCAAAAGGCTTCAAGTGCCAAAGTTCTTATGGTATCTTCGCTTAAACAACCCTTGTTCCTCTGCATCTCCTCTAAAATCTCTCTGTATTGAGAAGGAGAAGAAACTACCGCCACTCGCTCTATGTTCTTTGCCCCTGCCCGTAAAAGAGAAACACCTCCAATGTCAATATTCTCCAGAACCTCTCTCAATCCCCTCCGATTATTCGCCTTCTCGGCAAAAGGATAAAGGTTCACTACCACCATATTCAAGAGAAGGATATTATTCTTTCTTATCTCCTCTCTATGCTCCTTCTCTTCCAAAGCGAGCAAACCCGCATAAATCTTGGGATGAAGGGTCTTGACTCGTCCCCCTAACAAGTGAGGGTAAGAAAGATATTCAGAAACAGAAAGAACAGAGATACGTCTATCTTGGAGAAACTTATAGGTCCCTTCAGTAGCCAGAATCTCCACACCATTGCTTATTAACCCCTTTGCAAACTCTACTATCCCCTTCTTGTTATAAACACTGATTATCGCCCTTTTTATCCTTACCATCACTTAAATAAACTATGGGCAACAACAAAGGAAGCAAACACCATAGAGACCATAGACATTAGTTTAATAAGAATATTCAGAGATGGTCCGGCAGTATCTTTGCACGGATCTCCTACTGTGTCTCCCACTACTGCGGATTTGTGCGCCTCCGAACCTTTTCCTCCTAAGTTTCCCTCCTCAATATACTTCTTTGCATTATCCCAAGCCCCTCCGCTATTTGCCATCATTATCGCCAGAACAAAACCGCTGACCAGGGCTCCAGTAAGCAAACCCACCACCGCTTCCACCCCTATTAACAAACCGATAACTACTGGAAGAGTAAGGGCGGAAAGAGAAGGCAAGATCATCTGACTATGCGCTGCTCGGGCGACAATATCTATACAACGGGCATAATCAGGCTTTGCTTTACCTTCCATTAATCCCTTAATCTCCTTAAACTGCCGACGCACTTCTACTACCACCTTTTCCGCGGCTTTACCCACTGCCCTTAAGAGAAGAGAGGAGAAAAAGAAAGGAAGCATTGCTCCTGTAAACAAACCAACTATTAAGCGAGGGTTGAGCAGGCTAAGATCTATCTCTTTGCCTGCGAGATGCACATGTTCACGATAAGCAGCGATAAGAGCAAGGGCGGTGAGAGCGGCTGAACCGATAGCAAATCCTTTGCCTGTAGCCGCGGTAGTGTTCCCTAAAGCATCCAGAGCATCTGTTCTTTTGCGCACATAAGAAGGTTGATGGGACATCTCGGCAATCCCACCCGCATTATCTGCTACTGGCCCATAAGCATCGCTTGCTAAAGTAATTCCTAAGGTAGAAAGTAAACCTACTGCTGAAATTCCTACCCCGTATAAACCCAGTTGAGGGTTCTTAAAACCACCGGCGAAATAATAACTTGCTAATATTGCTCCTCCGGTAGTAATCACCGGAACTAAAGTAGAAAGCATCCCTGTGGATAAACCACTAATTACCACTGTGGCTGGACCGGTTAAGGCTGATTGGGAAATGGAACGCGTCCAGCGATAACGCGAAGAGGTAAAGTATTCTGTGCTTATTCCCAACATCAATCCGGCAATCAAACCAGAAAGTAGAGAAAAATATACTCCGATATGCTCCCCGATAGTCCTCTGCATAATAAAGAAGGTAAAAACAGCAATCAATGAAGCACTCACAAACACTCCTTGCCGCAGAGCGGATAATAAATTCCCTTGCGTAGCCTCCTCTTGAGAGCGAACAAAGAAAGTGCCTATAATTGAACAGATTATTCCTGCACAAGCCATAGATAAAGGAACAAACACCCCTCTTAACCCCAAGCCTGCGGCAACAGCCAAAGCCATTGTGGCAATAATCGCATCTACATAAGACTCATACAAATCTGCTCCCATTCCTGCCACATCACCTACATTATCCCCTACATTATCCGCAATCACTGCGGGATTGCGTGGATCATCTTCGGGAATATCCTTTTCTATCTTGCCCACCAGATCCGCTCCTACATCTGCTGCTTTGGTGAAAATTCCTCCTCCCACGCGAGCAAACAGAGCCATTGAAGAAGCCCCCATCCCGAAGCAAAGCATTGAGTTGGTGATATTCTGAATCTTTAAGGCAGGAGAGCAAGGCTGAATATGCGTATAATACCAATCGAGCAGGAAATAACCAATAGAAAGATCTATCAAGCCAATACCTACCACACACAGCCCCATTACTGTGCCACTGGAGAAAGCAATACGCAGCCCTTTATTTAAACTCTGTTTGCATCCTTGCGTAGTGCGCACAGAGGACTTGGTGGAAATAATCATCCCTATATAGCCACACAACCCGGAAAAGAAACCACCTGAAAGAAAAGCAAAGGGAACAAAGATTACAAAATACCCTCTTAGAGCAAGATAAAGGAGAAGAAGAAAAACAATGGTAAAGAATATTCCCACACTCTTGTATTGCCTTCTGAGAAAAGCCTTTGCTCCTTCCTCCACTGCCCGGGCGATTTTCTTCATCTCCTCTGTGCCCTCATCTTGCTTTAAGATACTTCTGATTAGATAGACTACAAACCCGAGAGCGAGTAAGGAAGTTAAAGGAATAAGATAAAACATCTACATACTCCTTTTTGTTAAAACAAGTGTTGAATAATGAAGAAAGGCTGAAGCATTAACCATTAAACCTATTCATTGCCTCCTCTATTCCCTGCTCTATCACCACCTTTATTGCCTCTACCGCTCTTTTAATTGTCTCCTTCACTACTTTTCTTTCATCTCTCTCAAATTTGCTTAACACGAACTCAGGGATGGCAGAAGAAGGGAGGCTATCTACTGTAGAGTTTTTAATCCCGATACGCATACGGGCAAACCTCTCACTTTTCAAAGAGGCAATTATTGAACGCAAGCCATTGTGCCCGCCATCACCCCCTTTCCTGCGAATCCTTATTCTTCCCAAAGGAAGACTCAGATCATCACAGATTACTAACATATCTTCTTCCTCTATTCTATATATCTCTCTAACCTCAGTTAACGCCTTTCCACTCTGGTTTACATAAGTAAGAGGTTTGCAGATAACTATCTCTTCTTTCTCCCCTATAAGAGCGCATAACCTTTTATCTTTTCTCCATCTAATCCCCTCTGAGAGAGCAAAGGCGTCGATCACTAAAAACCCCAAATTATGCCTTGTCCAACGATATCTAACCCCTGGATTGCCCAAACCGAGGATAAGAAACATCCGCTCACTGCTTCTCTGAGCACACCATATAATTCTCTCAAGAGTCCTTAATTATATCCTAATTATATCCTACTCTTTAGCCATTTGTCAACCAAAATTCCTTATCCCCTCGGAGAAGTTAAAGAACATAAGGGTCAAAACTTGCAAAATCGCTTTGGGTATGCTATCCTCATATTAAAGGAGACAAAATTGCTTTGAAAAAACTATTTCTTTCAGGCTTTCTTAGGTTTATATTGAACTCTAAAGAGTTATAGAAAAGACAGTTATGATTTCGGTAATAAATAACAAAATAATGTTTGTCCGCCTTGCCTTTCCGCAAGAAAAGAAATATTCTCATCCCTATACTCGAACACCTCCTCTTCAGATAGGATATATGATCTCATTGCTAAAAAAAGAGTATGATATCAGGTTTTTAGATGGGCGGGTAACTAACTATTCTCTAAAATTCTTGCTGAAGAGCACCAGGGACTTCAATCCTTCGGTAGTGGTAATGAGTTTCACTCCTGAGGAGCGGGACTCCGCATTAGCATATGCCAGGAAAATAAAAGAGTTCTCTCCTTACATTAAAATAATCTGCATCGGTCCATACGCTTCAGTCCTTCCGCAAACTTTAATCTTTCAGGAATCACCTATTGATTTTGTTCTGCTGGGCGAATGTGAACTTGATCTTATCGACCTTATTAAAAGTTTAGATTCACCAGAAAGGTTAAAAAGAATTAGAAGTTTATACTTTAAAGAAAAAAACCATGCGGAGATAGCCTTGATAGAGGACTTGGATAGCCTCCCTATGCCCGCCCATTCCTTTTTTAGCCCACGGTATTATTTCTCCATTTATCCATTACCACTTAATCTAAAACTTAAATGGGGGTATATTCTCAGTTCGCGAGGCTGTCCATATCAATGCATATTCTGCTCCCCGACTATTCGAACCTCTTACGGATCAAAGATGAGATTCCGTTCACCTAAAAGTGTTGTGGAAGAAATGCTCTATCTGAGATCATTGGGAATAAATATCATCTCCTTTGAAGATGACAATTTCACCGCCTCCAAACAGCACACCTTAGAACTATGCAGAGAGATGATAAATAAAAAGGTAAATCTACCTTGGATTGCTCATGGTCGGATTACTGACTTGTCCAAGGAAATTATGTCTGTTATGAAAAAAGCGGGGTGTGTATTGCTTAAGATAGGTATTGAATCAGGGTCAAATCGAATTATAAACATTCTGTCAAAGACAGAGGAGAGGATAAACTGGAATAAAAAAACCTGTGAAGTGTTCGAGCAAGGCAAGAAGATAAATCTCTCCCTTCACGCTATGTTTATCATCGGCAATCCTCAGGAAACAGAAGAGGATTTGAGTTTGACTATAAATTTAATTAAGCAGATAAAACCAGAATCTATCCAAATCCACTATTTTGTGCCCTATCCTGGCTCGATCGCCTTCGATCGCTATTGCCATAACCAGAAATTCAATGAGGCTCTTCACCACTATAACCCTGTAGATATTATAAATCTGAGCCAAATTGACACGAGAAGATTAAAAGGAACTCAACGGCATATATACCGAAACTTTTACCTAAATCCTTCCTTTTTAATCAGGCACTGCTTAAAATACTGGCGCTTTTATCTGCACAATCCCAGGGTTGCAAGAGAAGGGATTAGAGGATTGATGAAATTATGAAGTTTATTCCCAGACAGGATGTATTTCACTTCAGAGGAGAAATTCAACTAATCCTGCGAACCATTCTATCCGGAGATTGGAGAGACGGAAAGGCATTAGTAGAAGTGGAGCAAAAATTTGCCAGGTATATAGGTTGCAAATATGCGATTTTGATTCCCTCGGTTACCTTTGGGATGCAAGAAATTCTTAGATTTTTGTGTAAAAAGGGGGATGAGGTAATCTGTCCTGCTTTCTGCCATTATAGTATACCCCTCGCTGTTCTCTCAGCCAGAGCAAAGCCTGTATTTGCTGATGTCAATTATAAAACACTTAACATTGATGCGAAAGAGATAGAGAGTAAATTAACCGATAAAACAAAAGTAATTATTGTCCTCCACTTCGGAGGGTATGTAGCAGAGATGGATTCTATCTTAAAAATAGCCGAGCAATACAATCTATCTGTCATCTCTGACTGTGCCCATGCCTGTGGAGCAGAATACAAAGGAAGAAAGTTAGGAGCAATAGAAAAGGCGGCTTGTTTTAGTTTTGGGACAGGGAAAAATCTGGATGGCTTTGGGGCAGCAATGGTAACAACAAACGATGATCTTTTAGCCAGCAATATCCGTGAAGCCCTGCATTTACTCTGTCGATGGCCAAGTTTAATGGAGTTAACGGTCAAAATCGCACGCGCTTATATTCAATGGCTGTTGATGAAACCGATATTTTTCTATACCTTCACTCTCCCTCTAATCTGGATATCTAGCGCTATCCATAAAGAAAGGGACATTCTCTATGAGATAGCCAATCCCAGCAATAAAAAAATATCTCCCGAGTTATCTACTAAAGACAGAATAAGACCTTGCAATCTTCAGGCTAAGGTTATTCTTAAACATCTGGAATTTTTAGAGAGGAGAAACGAAAGAATTATAGAGAATGCCCGCTTCCTAACCGAGCAATTAGGTAATCTTGAGAATATCTGCCTTACTCCCGAACTCCCTGAAACCAGGTCTGTTTTTCTCCTATATCCAATAAAGACTAAGAATAAAGGAGATCTCTCATTTAAACTCCTCATACAGGGAATTGATACACGCAAGAAATATCTTGATATCCCCTATAATCTGAAAATCCTCAGCAAGTTTAAAGCCTGTTCTCCAGTAGCCGAGAAATTGGTGCGGGAGACCCTTTACCTGCCAGTTTATGATAGTTTGGGAAAAGATGATATGATCAAGATCGCAGATGCTATTAAAAGGGTAGCAGTTAATGCAAAAAGGTAAGGATACTAAGGTAGAGATAGTAATTCCTGCTTATAATGAAGAGCAAATCTTGGAGAAAAACATTGATAAGTTAATGGCTTTTTTGAAAGACAAATTTGCTTATAAAAACTATAAGGTTATTATAGTGGACAATGGTTCATCAGATAATACCTTGCACATTTCGCAAAAGCTTGAGAAGAGATATAAGAAGATTGGCTGTATTCATTTATCTCGCAAAGGTAGAGGCAGGTCACTAAAAAAGGTATGGTTGGAAAGTGAAGCAGATGTGCTTTGTTATATGGATGCTGATCTCTCCACCGACTTGAAAACCTTTCCTGAGTTGGTTAACTCAATTATAATAGATGGATATGACATTGCGGTTGGCTCGCGTCTCTTACCCACCTCAAAAGTTGACCGTTCTCTATTAAGAAGATATCTCTCCTATACCTACAATATCCTCCTCAAAACTATATTTAGATTTAAAGAACTTCCTGATGCCCAATGTGGTTTTAAGGCATTAAACAGAAAAGTAATAAAAACCATTCTTCCTAAGGTAAAAAATCAAAATTGGTTTTTTGATACGGAGTTATTGATTTTAGCCCAGAAAAGTGGACTTAAGATAAAATACATACCCGTTAATTGGAAAGACAGACCAAAAAGTCGGGTAAAGATAGTAGATACTATTTTTGAAGATATTGCTGGCATTTTAAGACTTATGATTAGGCCCAATTAGAGTTTGCTTAATGGATTAAACCTGTTTTAGATAGAAAATTTTGTCTAACGAAGTAAAGATGAAATTCAGAAATCTTGTAGAACTCGCAGAAGATATAACCCTGGCAAAGATTCTTAAACGCAAAATTCCCCTCAGAGTAACACATAATATTACTTATAGATGTAATCTAAATTGCTCTTTTTGTTTATTGAAAGAGCGATTGAATAAACCGAATAATTTTGAGATGAATACTCTTCAGATAAAGAATATGATGAAGGAGTTTAAAGAAATGGGAACAAGATTCTGGCTATTTAGTGGCGGTGAACCCCTTCTGAGGGAAGACATTGGCGAGTTGATTGGTTACGCCAAGAATAAAATGAATTTTCATTGTAGTCTCTCTACTAACGGATTACTGCTTGCAGAAAGGATAAAAGATGATCCCTCTTTTAAACAGCTTGATCTCATCCAGATTAGTTTGGATGGTCCAAAGGAAATTCAAGATAGATTGAGAGGGGAAGGAAGTTATGATAAAATAATTTCAGCATTAGATATCTTAAGAGAATTACAGATTAAAGTAGTAATTATGACTTTACTTTCTAAACATAATCTCTCTCATCTTCATTCTCTTATTAAACTCACGGCTCAATATAAGACAAATATTATTTTTCAAGTGATAGGCACCCAACCAGCATATCCTGCCAAATCAAAGGAGAAGTTCTTTCCTTCCAGAAATGTATTTAAACAGGCTGTCCAAGAATTGATAAATGAAAAAGAAAGAAATTCTTTTATTATCAATTCTCTTGATTATCTCAAGATGGTAAGAGACTTCTGGCCGGATGCCCCTCATAAGATAAAATGCTATGCGGGCCGGTTTTATTGCGAAATCACTCCTGAGGGTTTTGTTGTGCCCTGTTGTGCTAAATTAGACAGAATTAAGGATATCTGCAATGGATTAGATGCAGGATTCCAAAAGGCTTTCTTCCAATTAGATGATATGGTTGAATGCCGAGATTGTTATTATGCTGGAGCTCAGGAATCAAATATTATTCTGGGAATGATCCCTTGGGGGATAATAACGCTTTATAGAAGTTATTCTCGTCTAAAGCAACTATTAAAATAATCGAGAAGAAAGATGCTTTCTAATAATCTAATGGTTAATATATCAAAAATCTTTTTAAACTTCTTTTCTAAACGAAAAGACATTTTAGTTTCTTTGCTTTTTGCTGTTCTATTTATCGGTCTAATCTTGATAATAAGAATACCAATCAAACAGGTCTTTGAATTCAATCCCGATGAAGGAACTGATTTAATGACTTCTTTACTTCTTGCAAAAGGATTCTCTCTTTATACACAAATATGGTATGAACATCCACCTTTGGTACCGGTAATCCTATCTTATTGGTTTAAGTTGTTGGGACCTTCAATCTACCACGGCCGTCTTCTCATATTAATCTTCTCGGGAATATTTCTCTGGGCATTTTATCAAACGATTAAAAATCTATGGGGAAGCCTCTGTGCCTTTACAGCCATTGTATTTCTAATTTTCTCTACACTCTTTCTTCGTTTACACATCTCGGTTATGCTCTGTACCCCTGCGCGTGCTTTGGCAATGCTTTCAATCTACTTTATAACTCTCTATAAAAAATCCTGCTCAAAACGCTTTTTAGTGCTATCAGGAATCTCTATGGCTCTCTCGCTACACGCTAAATTGATTATGCTATTTCTGGTGCCACTCATTGCATTAGAAATCATTTATATCAAAAGGTTAAGTTTAAAAAACACAAAAAAGATAGACTTTTTCTATCCTCTTTTTTTATGGCTTGGTAGTTTTTTAATTATCTATCTTGCCATTATTATAATATTCTTTCATTTTGATTTTTCTTTGATAATCCAGCAATTAGTGCAGCCTCATTTTAAAAAAATAACCCTGCCCGGATACGATTTCTCAACTATATGGAAAATAATATTAGCCGACTACGATATTACTC
>QNCL01000003.1 GCA_003645805.1 Candidatus Omnitrophota bacterium | reverse complement strand
GAACAAATCTACCCATACATACTTGTGTAGAATGTTTTTTATTTCTGGGAAAATAAATTTTTTAAAAATATCAACCGATGTAAGGTGGGCGCCAAATTCTCTTCTTGTTCTTTCTACAGAAATAGAAGTTGCTACACCAAAATCTCTAATATATCCCACTCTTCGAGTGGGCTTTGTTACAATTTCTTCCTTAGGTTTTTTATACTTTGCTTTATCCATAGACTAAATTAAATTTTTCTCCTTAAAACTTAAAAATCCATTTCTTACTACAATAATATGCTCAACCACCTCTATCCCCATAATTTTACCAGCCTCTACTAATCTTTTAGTGATTGTTAGATCATCTTCTGATGGTTCTGGGTCTCCTGAGGGGTGATTGTGGGCTAAGATTATTTGAGCGGCTAAATCTCTTACTGCTGGCTCAAAGACTTCTCGTGGGTGGACTAAATTAGCGTTAAGAGAGCCAATGGAGATGATTTCTCTTTTGATTTCCTGATTTCGGGAGTCAAGATAGAAAATAACAAAGTATTCCTTCTCTCCTTTCTTTCCTGAGCGCAAGAGTATAGCCAAGAGTTCGGAATTAGAAAGTTTTTCTGGGCCATAGCGCATTAATTTCTCTCTTGGTCTTTCTGCTTCTGGTAAATCTTTGATTGTCTTTTTAGACTTGGCATAATGCATAATTAATACTATTTAAATAAACTATCCACCGGTACTCAACTGCTTTGGTAATCTTTATTCAGTGTTTCAAGAGTAGAATTGGAGCTTTCTCTCATTTCTATTTTGAGCCTGGTATTCAGTGCCAAATCTGCCTCTTTTACATAAGCGATCTTAGAACAGAAGTCATTGTACGCGCAAGAGTGTAAAATCAATGGGCGGTGCAGTGCACCGCCCACCAAATGGTTGGCAAAAAGCCATTAAGTCATATTCTGGTGCCGGAGGTCGGATTCGAACCGACACGGGCAGAATGCCCGGTGGATTTTGAGTCCACTGCGTCTACCAATTTCACCACTCCGGCAAATTAAAAATAAAAAATCTGCTCTTTCCTTTCTCTCTCTACTTCAGAAGAGAAAACATCTTGTCTGCGCGCAATATAAAAAACTCTTGACAAGAGAATAAAAGTGTGTTAAAAGATGGAGTAGATAAGTTCTCATTTTAAGACGCAAACTCTCCTGTTTAATACTGGAAACGCTTGGTTATGCACATCAAGTAAGGGTGCATAATCAAGAGAATGAGGAGGTGAAAGATGGCTAAGAAAAAAGCCAAAAAGAGCACAAAGAAGAGCACAAAGAAGAGCACAAAGAAGACGAGTAGCAAAAGCACAAAAAGCACCAAGAAGAAGAAAAAGAAGAAGTAAGACTGCTTCGCTGAATATAATCATCTTTCAAAAAAGAATCCCGCAATTAGCGGGGTTCTTTTTTTATCTACAATTGCTTACCTCCCTTTACTACTATCTCGCTCTCCTCTGGTGGAGCTGGTGGGATTTGAACCCACGACCTCCTGGCTGCCAGCCAGATGCGCTTCCTCTGCGCCACAGCCCCAGAAGGAGATTTTACTCTAAATTTATCTAAAGATTATAAACAATAAAAAAAGGATAATTAGGGTAGAGAGGATATATAAATCATTGAAATACCAGAAATCAACTATCCTTTCTATTAACACAGGTTCTTCCTTTTGTGTTAACCAATGCGCTTTTTTTGCTTTTCTCTCTAAATGACTCCTTAAATTCTCAAGGTCCTCTCTCTTGAACCTCAAATAAGTTCCTCCTATCTTATAAGGAGTGATTCTCTTTTCCTTAATTAGTTTCTTCAACTCTCCTCTGTTTACTCCTAAATACTCTAAAGCCTGATGAAAGCTTAACAATCCTTTTGACATCTTGCTTCTATCTCTATATCTCCCCTGCTCTCTCCCTGCTTACCCACTTATCTATCTCTTCCTTCTCAAACACCCATTCACTACCCTTCTTCACTCCTGGAATTCTCTTGCTCTCTGCCCATTTTTCTACCACCTTTGGATCCAACTCCAGATACTCTGCTACCTCTCTCAGTCCCATCATCTCCTTCTCAGAGAAATCAAAGAGCATTTGACACCTACCTTGCAGGATTCCTCCCTCGCGAATGCAGAATACAGGGGTCTGCACATCACCTTTAATCTGCCCTGTGGAAAGAATCTCTATCTTTTTACTCGCCTTCACATCTCCTTCTATCTTTCCTCCTACAATAATCTCCTCTCCCTCAATCTCTGCCTTAACCTCTGCTTTTTCTCCAATAACCAATTTTCCTTTTGTATCCAGAGTCCCTTCAAACCTTCCACTAATTCGCAAGTTTACTGGATCATTAAAAGAAAGATTTCCTTCCATATTGGCAGTAATATCTAAAAATCTCTCTTCCTGCACCTCCTCCCGCCTTCTCATTTCTTATCACCCCCTTTATCTTTCTCCTCATCTACCACCTCTGCATCTACCACATTATCCTTTTTTTCTCCTCCGCTTTGCTTACTTCCTGTCTGGGTAGACTGCTGAGTAGTAGTTTTCTTATATAACTCCTCGGCTAATTTATGCGAGGCTTGAGTAATCTCCTCTATCGCTTTATTTATCCTGTTGATGTCATCACTATTAAACTCCTCCTTTCCTTTTTTGATAGCCTTCTCCACTCTTTCCCTCTCCTGTGGAGAGAGTTTATCTCCTGCTTCCTTCAGAGACTTCTCCGCAGAGTAAATAAGACTATCTAACCGGTTCCTTGCCTCAATGAGTTCTTTCTTCTTCTCGTCCTCCTTTGCGTGTGCCTCTGCCTCCTTCTTCATTCTTTCTATTTCCTCTTTGGATAACCCGCTGGAGGACTCTATTCTTATCTTCTGCTCTTTGCCTGTCCCCAAGTCCTTTGCGGAAACATGGAGAATTCCATTAGCATCAATATCAAAACATACCTCAATCTGAGGAACCCCACGCGGAGCAGGAGGAATACCTACCAAATCAAACCTGCCCAAGGTGCGATTATCTGCAGCCATCGGTCTTTCTCCCTGCAGAACATGGATAGACACCGCAGTTTGATTATCAGCAGCAGTAGAAAATATCTGAGTCTTTCTGGTGGGAATGGTGGTATTCCTCTCTATCAGTTTAGTAAATACTCCTCCTAATGTCTCTATTCCTAAGGAAAGAGGGGTAACATCAAGCAAGAGTACATCCTTTACTCCCGCATCTCCTGCAAGCACTCCTCCCTGAATTGCTGCTCCTACGGCAACCACCTCGTCAGGGTTAACTCCTTTGTGTGGTTCTTTATGGAATAGTCTCTTTACCAATTCCTGCACTGCGGGCATCCTTGTCTGCCCTCCTACCAAAACAACCTCATCAATATCCTCAGCAGAAAGCCCGGCATCAGTTAACGCCTGCTTGCAAGGTTCTACGGTTCTCTCAATTAGGTCGGCAACCAACTGTTCCAGTTTTGCTCGAGTCAGAGTAACGCTTAAATGCTTGGGTCCACTGCTATCTGCAGTGATAAAAGGAAGATTTATCTCGGTCTGAAGAGTAGTGGAAAGTTCACACTTTGCCTTTTCTGCTGCCTCTTTCAACCTTTGCAAAGCCATCCTATCTTCTCTCAAGTCTATTCCCTCTTGCTTCTTAAACTCCTCGGCTAACCAATCGATAATCCGTTGGTCAAAATTATCTCCTCCTAAGTGCGTATCTCCATTGGTGGCTTTTACCTCAAAAACTCCCTCTCCAATCTCAAGGATAGAGATATCAAATGTTCCTCCTCCTAAATCAAAGACTGCTATCTTCTCGTTTCTCTTCTTATCCAGTCCGTAGGCTAAAGAAGCAGCCGTAGGCTCATTGATAATCCTTAACACCTCCAATCCGGCAATCTCTCCTGCATCCTTGGTTGCTTGACGCTGGCTATCATTAAAATAAGCAGGAACAGTAATCACCGCTCGTTTTACCTTCTCTCCTAAATAGTTCTCTGCGGTTTCCTTCATCTTCTGCAGGATAAAAGCGGAAATTTGAGGAGGAGTATACTCCTTCTCTCGCACCTTTACCTTTACATTACCTTTGCTATCTGCTATCACCTTATAAGGTACAAGTTTCTCTTCTTCCTCCACCTCATTATGCCTTCGTCCCATAAATCTCTTGATAGAGAAGATGGTATTCTCTGAGTTGGTAATTGCCTGTCTCTTTGCTACCTGTCCAACCAATATCTCTCCTGTTTTGGTAAAAGCAACTACAGAAGGAGTAGTGCGCGAACCTTCAGCATTAGGAATCACCACCGGCTTACCTCCTTCTAAGATTGCTACACAGGAATTTGTAGTTCCCAAGTCAATTCCGATTACCTTGCTCATCTCTGATGCACCTCCTTAATTTTGCTCGCCTTTACTTGCTAAGCATAACCTCCTGCTTAATTATTCAATCTGTAAATGCAAATCTATTTTTTATCTGCTTTTTTTAGCAAAAAATCCCTTACCCTGTTCAAATCCTCTTGCGTATCTACACTTATTGAGTCATTCTGGGAAAACACTGTCTTTATCCGATAACCATTCTCCAGCACACGCAACTGTTCCAATCTCTCTTTTTTTTCTAATTCAAAAGAAGGAAGGTGAACAAATAGGGACAAAAAATCTCGCCTGTAGGCATAAACTCCGATATGCTTATAAGAATAAGAAACAACCTCCTGTCTGGAAAAAGAATAGGGAATCGAGGAGCGTGAGAAGTAAAGGGCAAAGTTATCTTTATCAACTACTACCTTTACTATATTCGGGTCCTCTAATTCCTCCTTCCTCTGGATAGGATAAATAAGGGTGGCTACCTCAATCTTATTATTATAATTATAAAACACTCTGATTAACTTGTCAATAGAGAAAGGGTCAAGTAAAGGTTCATCTACCTGGATATTTACGATTATCTCTGCTTCTAATTCCAAAGAAAAAGTGGCTTCTGCTACCCTCTCGGTTCCACTTATAGGCTTTCTTGAGGTAAGCACGGCTTTTCCTCCAAATCCCTCTACTACCTCCAGTATCCTTTGCTCATCAGTAGCCACTACCACATCCTCTAAAGAGTCTGCTTTCTTTGCCTGCTCATAAGTCCATTGAATTAGAGGCTTACCTAAAATATCTACTAATGGCTTTTCTGGAAGCCTTGTTGAAGATAAACGAGCAGGAATTATACCGATAGCCTTCATAATTCCTCTATCTTCCTTCTTAGTTCCTCAGAACTCACTGCTGAAATCCCCACCTTCCCTACTACAATTCCAGCAGCATAATTAGAGAGATATGCGGCTTCCTTCATTGTTGCTCCTGCACATAGAGCCAAAGAGAAAGTGGCTATTACTGTATCTCCTGCTCCAGAAACATCAAACACCTCCTGGGCAATGGTAGGAATATGGATAACTTTGCTCTTCTCAAATAAGCACATCCCTTTCTCTCCCAAAGTAATCAGCACTGCTTTGCATCTAAGTTTCTGTAGTAATTTCTTTCCTATATCCTCCACCTTCTCTATTCTTGTCTTTCCCGGGCATAAACTCTGCACGGCTTTTAAGGCTTCCTGGTAGTTAGGAGTAATTGCGTTTACCCCTTTATAATAAGAAAAGTGTTCCTCTTTAGGATCGACAGTAATCATCCTATTATAAACCTTATTTAACCTTCCAATCTCCTCCAGAAGTTCGGCAGTAATTACTCCTTTGCCATAATCCTCTATCAAGATGAGGTCTACTTCTGTTATCTTCCTTTTAAGGTAGTCTAAAAATTGAGAAAAGTCATCTGAGGAAAGAGGAGCAATTTTCTCCTCATCTACCCTCACTACCTGCTGGTGTCTGGCGATTATTCGAGTTTTAAGAGTAGTGGGTCTATTTTTGTCTATAATCACTCCCTCTGTCTCAATCCCTTTCTTTCTCAACTCGTTAAGCAATATCCTTGCTCCTGCATCCTTTCCCACTACTCCACAGGCATAGACTTTTCCTCCCAAGGAGTAAATATTACTTACCACATTAAGGGCTCCACCCAACATAAATGTCTTTTTGTGTACAAACACTACAGGAATAGGTGCCTCAGGTGAAATACGCGAGACATCTCCCCAGATAAATTGGTCAAGGATAAAATCACCGATTACCAAGATTCTTGCTTGCTTAAACCTTCTAATTAGTTCTATCAATCTTCTCCTGTTCATCTCTTATCAACTCCTTTGCTAACTTCAGCACCTCCTCAGGAAGCACTAAGTCTACAGATCTACCTTTTCTTATTGCCCTACTCCTGTCTCCTAAAGGTTTGTATTTCTCTACCTCGGTAGGACCAAAGATTCCAATAGTAGGGATACCCAATAAAGAGGCTATCTGCATTGGGGCGCTGTCATTGCCAATAAAAAGGTCTGCTCGCTTCAAAAGCACCACCAAATCTCTTAAGTCTAACTCTCCATCTAAGCGCAAAGGTTTGCTTTTGCTGAAAAAAAGCACCTCCTCAATAACTTCTTTATCCTCCTTACTCCCTACCAAAACCACCTTACCTTCCCGTGAGAGTGCATCAGACAATCTGGCAAAGTTTTGCGCTCCCCATCTTTTTCTTCTATCACGGGCAGAGGGAGCCAGAACAATCAACTTATCCTCAGAATATATACCCTTGCTTATGAGCAGATCGTCTATCTTCCTTCCTTCATTGAAATTGATTCCAAAGGGATTATCTGAGGAGAAACCCACAAAGTCCACCCCTGCAAGTTTTAACTTATAAAGATGGAAATCTTGCTTATGCTTGATCTCTTTGGAAACCTTGAACAATAAAGGAGTAGAATATCTGGGTTTAAGAAAAAGAGGGAAAAGGCTATGTCGGAGGTCAACTACCAGGTCATATCTCTCTCTTCTTAATTTCAAGATCAACCTAATCTTTCTAAAGCAAGGCATTCTTTTATCATAGGGGATTACTTTGGAAAAATAGGGAATGTTTCTAAATAACTCATAAGGCTTAGGGCCCAGAAGCACATCAAGATATGCAGAAGGAAACTTCTCCTTCAGCACCAGAGCAACAGGAAGAGTAAGCACAGCATCTCCAATATTGGTGAGAGTGATCAGGAGAATCTTACGGATATCTTTAAGTTCTTTCATTGCCAGTCCCTAAAAGCAAAAACGATACGCATACAGGAGGAAAATCTCTCTCAAACACCTCCTTCAAATCACCTTGAAAAGTTTTGCTTAAATACTGCTCCTTCTGCTGCTGAACTTACCTGTTGAGCATAGCGAAAGAGATAGCCATCTTTTATCTTGAGGGCGGGAGGTTTCCACCTCGCCAAGCGAGATTCTATCTCCTCTTGAGAGAGTCTTATATTTAGTTGCCTCCCGGGAATATCAATCTCAATAACATCTCCATCCTCTACTATAGCAATTGGGCCACCCTCAGCCGCTTCAGGAGAGATATGACCAATAGCGGCTCCCCGTGTCCCTCCAGAGAATCTGCCATCAGTGAGCAAAGCCACATCCTTGTCCAAACCAACTCCCACAATAGCCGATGTAGGGGAAAGCATCTCCTGCATTCCCGGTCCTCCTTTAGGGCCCTCATAGCGAATAACCACCACATCTCCTTTCTTGATCTCTTTATTGATAATTGCCTGCATCGCCTCATTCTCACTATCAAACACCCTTGCTTTCCCTTGATGGATAAGCATTTTCTTATCTACTGCGGATTGCTTCACCACTGCTCCCTCAGGAGCCAGGTTTCCTTTAAGGATGGCAATTCCTCCTTCCTTGCTATAAGCCCTGTTTAAGGGACGAATTACCTCCTCATCCAAAATCCTCTTATTTCTTATATTCTCTCCTACCTTTTTTCCGCTCACAGTGAGTAGATTCTTATGAATCAACCCTTTCTTATCTAACTCGGACATCACTGCTAAGATTCCACCCGCACGCTCTAAATCTTCCAGATGATACCTACCCGCAGGAGAAAGGTGGCAAAGATTAGGTGTTCTTTTGCTTATTCTGTCAAATATCTCCAGATTCAACTCAATCCCTGCTTCGCGAGCAATAGCGGGTAGATGCAAAACGGTGTTAGTAGAACTTCCTAAAGCCATCTCTACTGCTAATGCATTCTCAAAAGCCTCGGGAGTGACAATCTGCCGCGGTTTTATCTCTTTCCTCACCAACTCCATTATCTGCATTCCACTCTTTTTTGCCAACCTTATCCTCTTTGCACTAACTGCAGAGATAGTGCCGTTACCGGGCAGAGCCATCCCTAGAGCTTCTGTTAAACAATTCATAGAATTAGCAGTGAACATCCCTGCGCAACAACCACAGGTGGGGCAGGCTTCCTCCTCCAGCATCTTTAGGTCTTCCAGGCTAAGTTTATTAACCGCAGTCTTCCCTACCCCTTCAAATACAGAGATTAGATCTATACTCTGACCCTTCAGATACCCGGCAAGCATTGGTCCACCGCTGATCAGAATCGCGGGAATATTTACACGCAAAGCAGCCATTAGCATTGCCGGAACAATCTTATCGCAATTGGGAATGAGAACCAAACCATCAAAAGGGTAGGCTTTTGCCATTATCTCGATGGAGTCAGCAATCAACTCACGGGAAGGCAAAGAATACTTCATTCCTAAATGATTCATTGCTATTCCATCACAGATACCAATTGCGGGAAACTCCATTGGAGTGCCTCCAGCCATACGCACTCCCTCTTTTACCGCTTGTGCGATTCTGTCTAAATGGATATGCCCGGGGATAAGTTCACTGGCGGAATTCACCACCCCAATGATTGGCTTTGCCAACTCCTCATCTGTATAGCCCATTGCTTTAAATAAACAGCGATGAGGCGCTCTCTCTATACCCTTTTTCATTTGATCGGAACGCATCACTCCTCCTTGCACCTGGTTTATAAAAAACTCTTATTTAGAACTTCCAAAAAAGAGGTCTAATCCTCTATTCCTTCCTGCTCCCTGGTTTAACCAAAGGAATACCTTTCCTGCATAAAGGACAAGATGAAGGAGGGAAACAGTCTATCTTCAAACACACCAGAGCCTGAAAATAGATACTTTCTTTCTCCTTAAACGCTTCTCCTCCACTCCGATCCACAATTGCTCCTACTCCCTCCACCTCTCCCCCTTTCTCCTCTATTAAATCCACCAACTCCTTTACTGACCCTCCGGTAGTAATCACATCCTCCACTATCAATACTCTCTCTCCCTCCTTGATATCAAAACCTCTTCGCAAACCCATCTTTGTCTCTTCTCGCTCTGCAAATAAGGCGCGAGCATTGAGAAAACGAGCAGTCTCATAAGCGATGATTATCCCTCCCAAGGCTGGAGCAACTACTACCTCTATCTTCCTATCTGCAAATCTCCCGGCGATCTCTTTACCTAACAAACAAGCATAGGAAGGATATTGAAGAACTAAAGCAGATTGAAGGTATTGCGCACTGTGCAAACCTGAAGAAAGTTTAAAGTGGCCTTTCAAGAGAGCACCGCATCTTTCAAATATCTCTATAACTTCTCTCTCCTTCACTCTCCTATCTCCTCCACTATCCTCCTTACCATCTCCTGAGGCGAACTGCTATTGATGATGGGTCTGCCTATCACAATATAGTCTGCTCCTTTTTTTATTGCTTCTCTCGGGTTTGATGTTCGTTTTTGATCATCTTCTTTTATTTTATCTAAAAGCCGTATTCCTGGAGTAATTATCAGAAACTCCTTTCCCAATTCATTGCGTAAAATCTCTATCTCCCGAGCCGAGGCGATTACTCCATCCAAGCCTGCTTTTTTCGCCAATCTTGCTAAATAAAGCGTATACTCCTCTATACCCTTCTCTATCCCTATCTCTTTCAACATCCTTGAATCAAAACTGGTGAGTAAGGTTACCCCTAAAATGAGCGGTTTTCTAACCTTCAACCTTCTTGCCTCCTTTACGCAGACTTCTACTGTTTCTTGCATCATCCGAAAGCCTCCCATAGTATGCACATCAAACATAGATACTTTAAGATGCACCAAAGAACGGGCACACTCTCTTACTGTATGAGGAATATCATAAAACTTTAAATCTAAAAATACCTCTGCTCCTTTGTGTTGAATAAACTCAACAATCTCCCTTCCTGCCCGGGTAAATAATCTATAACCTACCTTAAATACGCGCACCCAAGGAGAAACTTCTTCTACCAACCTCTGTGCTTTCTTCAGATTATCTACATCCAAACTCACAATGAGTCTATTGGATACACTATTAGAGGAAGAGTTCATTTTCTCTCCTGCCAAAACCTGAAAAGAATTCTTACTTCCTTCAAAGATGTTTCTTTCCTCTTCCCAGTCTCCCGCGGGCAAAACATCAGCGGAGAAATCTTTGGAGAATTTCTATCAACTGCTCCTCCTCTCTAAAACTCTCTGTGCGCCAGGAAGAGATTATCTTTTTTCTGTTTCTTTTCCATAAAGAAGCAAAACTCTCCCATCCCTGGTCTACTCCCTCGCGTCTTACCCATTCTGGGTTTTCTGTATATTGATAAAGCCCATCCGGATAAACCTTGTTAGCGACTGCTTTATATGTCCAGTAAGTCCAGTGAAAACCAAATTCTTCAAAGACCTCTATACTCTCCTTCAAATACCTCAGTTCTCCTCTGCATCCCCAGCGATAGTTTACTCCAAACTCTCCCACATAGATAGGCACCTTGCACTCCTTCGCTTTTCTGTAATAGAGGGTTAGATAATCTCTGATTCTTTTCTTATCCCAATACTCTCCATCTATCTCTCCTGGATAGAGCAGGTGAGGTCTGAAATTAAAAGTGAAATCTAAGGGTTGGTAGAAATGAATACTCCAGACAATATTGCTCTTCTCCAACTCCTGCAAAAAGTCTATTTCCTGAGCCCAAAGATTTCCTTCTAAGAAGATAATGTGTCTTTTGTCTACCTCTCGGATTGTCTCTATCAACCTTTGATAAAGTCTTTTCAGTTGCCGAAGAGAGTAAATATCTCTCGCTACGGGCTCGTTGAGCAGATCATAGCCTGCAATTATGGGTTCATTAGAGTAATGTTTAGCAAGGGAATGCCAAAGAGAAAGAGTTTGCTTTTGATACTCCTCCCTTCTCCAGAGCAAAGATTCTCCTTGAGTATCTGAATGCCAATCTGCATTCTGGCCTCCAGGAGCAGAATGCAAATCCAGGATGAGATAGAGTCTAAATTCCTTGCACCAGGCAATCAACCTATCCAGATAATAAAAACCATATTTCTTAAGCAAGCGAAAGTTGAAAGGGAGACGCAAACAATTTACTCCCATACTCTTCAACCTTCTGATATCTTCCTTGCGAATAAAATTACTGTAAAAATCTCTCTCAAATCTCCTTAACTCCTCCCTTCCTAACCTCCTGGCAAAGTCTCTTTTAAACTCCTTCTCCGGGATATTCCTTCCTCCTAAGATATACCCCTCCATCATCAGCCAACCACCTAAATTCACTCCTCGCAAAACAACCTCCTCCTCTGTCTCCTTTCTGATCCTCCCTCCTTCGGCAAGTAAAAACTGCATCCCTCTAACCTTTTTTCTTCAGGACAAATTCTCGGGGCAGAGATAAATCCCTTTTTCTTAAAGTTCTTTAACCTCAAGATCCTTGATACTCATTATGGGCTTGTTTAGGTGGGCAATTGCAATTGTCTTTCTTCTGAGATACACTGAAGAAGTAAAGATGGTCAAGCATCTGTCATTGAACATAGACTGGGGAGAATGAGGCTGATGCGACCTTATCAACACCCTCTTTCCCAATCTCTCCATTATCTGAAAAAACCAATCTTTACCAAATAAAGGTCTGCCAGAGAGAGAAGCAGAGGATATCCTCTCTCCGGGCATCTCTACAAAATCCCCCCATACTATCTCCTTCCATCTCTCATCCCCTAACTTTATCTCCTCCACCTCCTCCAATCTCTTTATATTGGGCAAGGCTCCGTGAAGAGCAATGATATCCTGCGCCACTACCATCAAAGGAAGTTTCTCTACCAGCGAAGCATAGAAGTTGTATAGTTCGCTATCCAAACTCTGCCAGAAATCTGCAGGGAAGAGTTTTAAAACCCTGTGACCTTCATGGTTTCCCTGCAAGAGGTAGATTAAAGAAGGGTTGTTTATCTTTGTCTTCAGGAGAAAATCAAGATTTCTGCGAGAAAAAGACCCTCGGTCTACATAATCTCCTAAAAACACCAGCACATTTCTCTCCTTCAGATAAGTGCGCACTATCTGCTTGCTCACCTCCACATCTCCGTGCGTATCGCCAACAAAGATAACCCTGTCTGCATCTTTAATCTCTATCAACCTTGGCTCATATAGATTTAGAAACCTCTCTAACTCTTGCCTCTCCATCTCTTGGTTATTCAACACGGTGCTCTCCTCCCTTCTCTGTCAATCTACCTGCCCTTACCCTCACCATTCCTCTCACTGCATTGGTGAGATATACCTCCTCCGCTTTCTCTATATCCTCCCATCGCAGAACCCTTTCCTGAATATCTTTTCTTCTCCCTAACAGATACCGCCGATAAACTCCGTTCAACACCCCGGAAGAAAGAGGAGGAGTGTAATATCTGCCTTTGAGTTTAACAAAAAGATTGGAGATTGCTCCTTCGGTTATTTCGTCCTTCTCGTTTCTAAAAATTACATCGTAGAATCCTAATCGTTTATATCTCTGATACTCCCGCTCATATAGCCAACGGCGGGTGGTTTTATGATAAAGAAAGATATCCTCTGACCTCACCCTCTCCTTGGAAAGAGCAATAAATCTTTCCTTGTCTGCCCCGAGAGCAGAGATAGGTTGATAGGTAATAGAAACATCTCCATTCTTGAAGAGAAGTAAACGCACCCGATATGATAAAGCAAACCTCAACCTCTCTCTTATCTGGTAGAGTTTCTCTTTTATCCACCTCTCATTATAGCAAAAATCAAAAAACTCTGCTGATTCTCTTAAACGCTGAAGATGAAGGGTTAGAAGAAAAAATCTTCCTTTGGAATAAAGAATAGTCTCTATCAACTGAAACTCCCTTCCCGCTTCGCTTAAAAAGTCTGCTTTTAGTCTGCACTCCTCATATTCCTTTTCTGGTTCAGAATCATAAACAATCCCACTTCCCACTCCCATCTCGCCTTTTTCCTTCTGAAGCAAGATAGTGCGAATAGCCACATTAAACACTGCGTCTCTGCAAGGTTTAATAAAACCAATTGCTCCGGTGTAGATCTGACGCCTTTCCCTCTCCAGTTCCTTTATAATCTCCATTGTGCGTATTTTAGGTGCTCCGGTAACCGAACCTGAAGGAAAAAGAGAGGCGAATATTTGATAGAAGTCAACATCCTTCCTTAATCTACCTTCTATGGTAGAGGTCATCTGAAAAAGGGTCTCATACCTCTCTACAGTAAACATCTCTTTTACCTGCACACTCCCTATCTCTGATATCCTGCCCAGATCGTTGCGCAGCAAATCCACAATCATCAGGTTTTCTGCCCTATTTTTCTCATCAGAAAACAACAGCCTTTTATTCATCTCCTCTGCTCTTGTACTCTCTGCTCTCGGAGTAGTGCCTTTCATTGGCCTGACCGTAATCCTCCTCCCTCTTTTTCTAAAAAACAACTCTGGAGAAAAAGTGAGAATTTTAAAGTCCTTTGCTTTTATAAACCCGCTATAGGAAACAGATTGAGAGTTGTGCAGATCAGAGTAGAGTTGATAAACAGAACCGTTAAGGTCAAACTTATACTTCATTGTATAATTCACTTCATAGGTCTCTCCCTGTCTAAGAAACTCCTTAATTCGCTCAATAGCACTCAGATATAACTCTTTGTTGATATTTAACCTTAGATTTTTTATCTGGTAAGCCTTCTTTCTAACTCGGGCAGGGCTCTGCATTTTAGCGTCTAAGAATCTGTTCTGGCGATGGTCAAAGATGATAGGGGAACTAAACACACCAAACCAGAGAAGGGGGAAAGTGCATCTCTGTATCCTTCCTATACCTTGAAAGACATAACCAAGTTCATAGGAAAGAAATCCTGCTAAATAATAATGGGCATCCAAAAACCTCTCTAACTGCCTGAAACTCTCTCTTACCTCCTCCGAACTATAACAACAAAGGATATAAACAGGATGGGTGAAGATATAGGTAAGGTAATCCTCTGAGGTCTTTCTTCCTGTTTCAAGAAGGACAAAAGTCTTCTGATATCTTAACCAATCTAAGACCTCTTGACGAGCAAAGGTTTTAGGATAACAGAAATACATCTTTTTACCTTCCCATTATTGCTTTTGCTACCTCTACCGCTCTCCTGACCTCCTTAACATCATGCACGCGCAAGATATTCGCTCCTTTCATAATAGAGAGGCAAATAGCAGATATTGTCCCTTCTAATCTCTCCTCTTCCGGTAAATTGAGTATCTGACCAATAAAGGACTTACGAGACACTCCTATCAGCACTGGCCTATTAAGGGCTTTAAATCTCTCCAGATGTCTGAGGATTAGAAGATTGTGCTCCAATCTTTTGCCAAAACCGATCCCTGGGTCAATGATAATCCTCTCAAAAGCAATTCCATTCCGGGAAGCAAAATCTACTCGCTCCTTCAGAAAATCAAATATCTCCTTTAACACATCCTCATAAGAAGGATTGACTTGCATAGTAGAAGGAGTGCCTTGCATATGCATCAATACTATTGCTACCTTATATTTCTTCACCACCTCCACCATCCTTCTATCCATTCGCAGAGCAGAGATATCATTGACAATGTTTGCCCCTGCTTCAATCGCTTTCTCTGCTACTTTGCTTTTGTAGGTATCAACAGAGATGGGAATGCCCGATCTTCTGCGCAAACCTTCGATCACTGGAATCACCCGCCTGAGTTCCTCCTCCTCAGAGACAGGCTGGGCTCCTGGACGAGAAGATTCTCCTCCTATATCAATAATCTCTGCTCCTTCCTCGGCTAAACGCAGAGCATGTTCCACCGCCTTCTCCTTCTCATAGAACCTTCCCCCGTCATAAAAGGAGTCGGGAGTGGTATTAACAATGCCCATAATCTGAATGCTCTGAGTATCTAAATTCAAAGGGAACATCCTCCTGCTTCCTCATCTTCTCTGTGATTGATTACTTACTTCTCAGAAGCATAGGTTGTGATCATCCTTGCGGGTATCTTGCGCATATCATCAGCGGGTGTTTCGTTCTCGGGAATATTCATCCCAATATATCTCCTTCCCGCATTCTGGAACTCTGAACACACAAAGGCTATCTTGCTATCCAAGATTCTGGTCACCCAATTAAAACGAGAACCACTTCTGAACACCTTTCTCAGCACCCCTCTTATTCCTAACCCAAGAAATAATCGCCAATCATATCCTTTTACCTTTATCTGCTTAAGAAAAGATAAAAGACTCTCTACCTTCGCTTCATCTATCTCGCCTCTCTCGCCCAAAAGATACTCATCTCTCTTGACCCATATGCGTATTCCTTTCTTGCTCAAGTACTTATCAAGACTAATATACCTCTTCCCCGTAAACACCACCTCTATCAACTTAATCTCTCCATCCACTATATCAAACACCCTCGCTTCATGGCTTGGACAATCTCGGCTATCCCTTTTCCCTCCTGTGGAAACCAAAACAATCAACCTGCTGACCCAACCTCTACTGCGCACATAAACACTATCCCCTTTTCTAATCTTCTCCCTTTCCATCTGCTCTTCTTCCTAACCTCAAAAACCTCTCTCCAACTCTATTCCTCTAATCCTGCACGCAACTCTTCAATATTCCCTATTCCCTCTTTCTGGAGATAACCTTTCAATCCCTCTATAATCTCCACTACATAAAGAGGGTTTATAAGATTGGCTGTTCCCACGGCTACAGCACTTGCTCCGGCAAGAATAAACTCCAGAGCATCTTGCCACCGCATAATTCCGCCCATTCCAATAATAGGAATCTTTACCTCCTGAGCAACCTCGTATACTGCTCTTAAAACCAGAGGTTTTATTGCTGGTCCACTTAACCCTCCTATAACATTCCCTAACTTAGGCTTTCTGCGGTCAATATCAATAGCCATTCCTAAAAAGGTATTAACCAGCGAGAGGATATCTGCTCCTGCCTCCTCTGCAGACTTAGCAATAGCAGATATGTCTCCCACATTAGGAGAAAGTTTTACCACCAGCGGAAGAGAGGTTTCTCTCCGCACCGCCCTCGTCAAACTATAGGTCGCTTTCTCATCCTGGGAAATCATTCTTCCTTCCTTCCTTGCTATATTTGGACAGGAGATATTCAATTCCAAACCTGCTACTCCCTCCCTCTGTAGTTTGCGCGCAAGTTCCACATACTCCTGTTTATCCTCTCCAGCAATGCTTACAATGATAGGAACCTTAAATCGGAGGAGAAAAGGCAGTTTACTCTTCAGAAACCCCTCTATTCCCGGGTTCTCTAAACCTATCGCATTAAGAAGTCCGCACGGGGTTTCTGCAAGGCGAGGAGGAGGATTCCCTGCACGAGGTTTTAAAGTAATAGTCTTGGTAATTAGCCCTCCCACCCTGTTCAGGTCCACCCACTGGCTAATCTCCTCTGCATATGCAAAGGTGCCCGAGGCAAGCAATACAGGATTCTTTAATTCTATTCCTCCCAGCCTTGTGCTCAAACAGCCCTCTCCTTTAGCCATAGCCTTTTTAACTCTGAAGTAATCTCCTCTATCCCTTCTGGCAATCTCTTTCTTTCCACTTGAGAGGACGAACCTTCCTTCTTTCTTTCTCTTCTTTCCCCGCCCTTCTCTATAAACTCCTTCACCGACAACACCCTTGCTCCTAATGCACGCACATAAACTCTTATCTCCTTATCATCGCTAACTACCACTACCTGCTTTGCTCCTTCTTTCTCCACCATCCTCTTTATCTTCTCATCTGCGGAGATACCTCGAGCAAAAACTACCTTCACCTTCTCTTCCTTTATACCTTTCAGGGGCGGGCAGATATCCTTCTGGCCATCAAAAACAATCGTAATTCTATTCTTGCCCTGCGGTTTCCTCTCCTCCACAAACCTTATCAACCCTTCCCTCTCTCCGCGCAAGGTCTTCCTGCTTAAGAAACCTGTCTGTCTGATTACATTATAACCATCAACTATATAATGTAGCATCTGCTTTATAAATCATACATAAGTCCAGTCTATCTCCCCTCCCTCAAATACAGGCCCATCTCTGCATACCCTCTTATACCCCCTTCTTCCTTGTTTATCTATAACCCCTATTGCACATCCACGACAAACTCCTATCCCGCAACCCATCTTCTGTTCTACACAGACATAAGAAGAGAGTCTATACTCCCCACTAATCCTTGCCACCTCTTTCAGCATCGGAAGAGGACCGGAGGAATAAACAACATTGTATGCACAGACTTCGGCGTTTGCTAAATGCTCTGCTAACAACTCGCTCACCAGAGCCTTTCTTCCCTGACTACCATCCTCGGTAGCCACCTCTACTTTATAGCCTAAGTCCTGAAAGTCCTTAACGCACAGCACCTCTTCTCTTCTCTTTGCTCCGATCAAAACCAAGACCTTCATTCCTTTCCTGTTTTTTATCCTTTCTCCTAAAAAAACCAGAGGGGCTATTCCTACTCCTCCCCCTACCAACACCACTGCCTGATAATCCTCTCTTGAAAAACACTCAAATCCCCTCCCCAGAGGTCCTATCGCCTCTATCTCCTCACCCTCTCTCTTTCTACTCAATAGTTTTGTTCCCTCTCCTCTTATCTTGCATAAAATCTCTATCTCTCCTTTCTCCTCTCTAACCCTGTGCACACTAAACGCTCGTCTTAAAAGAGGAAAGCAGGTATTCTCTACAAGAAGATAGATAAACTGACCCGGGTAAGCGCTTTGAGCAATCCTCGGAGCAAACAAAACCATCTTAAAGTATCCCGGACTTACCCGAAGGTTGGAAACTACCCTGAGTTTGTGAAGCAGATTTCTCCCTTCCATCTTGCCCAGATTCTTTATTTCTGACAGAGAGGACAAAAGTATGTGCCTCTGCCTGCTAAATTAACTCTTTTGATGGGCTTGGCGCACTTAACACAGGGCTGTCCTTCTCTGGCATATACACAAAGCCTCTGTTCAAATCCTCCTTTTCTTCCATAAGCATCGCGATAAGTATCCACTGACGACCCGCGATATTCTATCCCCTCTCTTAATACCTCTTTTATTGCGGAAAAAAGCCTCTTTATCTCTGCTAAAGACAGGTCATTTGCTGGACGCAAAGGGTTTATTCCTGCTCTGAAGAGTATCTCCACTGCATAAAGATTTCCTATACCGGCAATAAAACTCTGATCCATTAACAAAGGCTTTATCTTGCTTTTCTTTCCTTTTATCATCTCTTCAAACCTCTTTAAGGTAAACTCCTCCTCTAAAGGCTCGGGACCCATCTGGCGAATAAAGCAAATCTCCTGCCAGTTATCTACCAACCTCACCTCTCCCATCAAGCGCTGATCAAGAAAGTTAAGATACCTTCCGTCAGAAAGCAAGAAGGAAATTCGGCTTTCCTCTTCTCTCTCTCCATAGATAATCTGCCCGGTCATCCGCAGATGGATAACTAAATACTGGGTAGAAAGCCCAAAGATAAGCACCTTACCCCGACGAAAAACCTCCTTTATTTGCCTATTGGCTATCTTCTGGACAAAATCCTTGACATCTGGTTCTTTTATCACCTTTGCACTGCCAATTCTCGCTTCTTTAATCCTTTTACCCACTACTACCTTCTCCAGATCCCTTCTAATGGTCTCCACCTCTGGAAGTTCGGGCATCGCTCCTCCTCACGATCTTAGAAAATCTTTATATGAAAAACCGAAGAAGATTTTTCTTTAAAAACCTAAAACAAACTCATCTGCCTTCCTTCTTCCTTCTCTTTAGGAAAGATAGTAATCTTTCCATACTCTCCATCATACCCTGGTCTAATATCCACCTTACCTTCTCTTACCCTGATTATCCCCTCACTTACTCGCTCGGGTAAACGTCTTCTTAATATCTGCTCGGGAATAGTCAATAGAATTTCAAACTCATTCCCTAGATTCTGCACAAAAGAAAGATAATCCCTCTGCACCCCTCTCGTCTCCTTACCTACCCCATAGGCTTCGGCGATGATCTCCTCCAGAGGTATTAGACTCTTGAAAGGGATTGCTTGCTCAGGTTGAAAGTTCTCTGGACGATCCGCAAGTTGCTCTACTCTATTCATCACCCCCACCGTCAAAGGCCTGCCACACTTAGGGCAGAGGTTGTTATGTTCTCTGGTCTGCTGAGGAGAGAAACAGATACTGCAACTCCGATGGCCATCAAAATGATATTTTCCTTCTTGGGGGAAAAACTCAATAGTAAACAAAAATCTCCTCTTATCTCTCTGCTTTAAGGCTTTAAGGATGGCATAGTAGTCTAATTCGCAATCAAAAGCATTTGCTTCTCTGCCTAAACGCACCGGAGAATGGGCATCGGAGTTGCTTATCAGCGCAAATCTATCTAAAGCGCTCCAGCGCCAATTCATTGCTGGATCAGAGGATAATCCAGTCTCCAAGGCATAGATATTGGGTGTTTGTTTATCAAAGCATTCTTCAATCTTGTCAAATCCGGTTTGCGAACCAAATATACCAAACCAAGGAGTCCAGGCGTGGGCAGGAACAATAAAACAATCTGCACAGATATCCAGAATAATCCGCACCATCTCCTGGCAATCAAGAGATAGAACTGGACGCCCATCTACAGATAAATCTCCGTAGGTGCTCAAAACAGAGTTTATCTTATCCACTACCTTAAAAGAGGGAGCAAAAATGAGGTTATGCACTCGTCGAGTTTTTCCATACTTAAAATAGATATTGCTCACCTCGGTGCTAAGAATAAAGTAGATTCCTTTATAGATAAATAGCCCGTTGTTTAATGGCTCCAACTTTGCTTTAAGTTCCTCAAGCCAAAGATGGTGTGTCCAGTCTCCTGTGCCTAATAACTTTATACCCTTCCATCTCGCCCACTGCACCAGATGCTCCACATCCATCTCTTTACTGGTTGCTCGACTGTATCGGGAATGAATATGAAAATCAGCAATAAACATCTCTGCTTACCTGCAAACTGGAGTTGATTACTCTCGCTTTTTTCTTCTTTGTATATAATTCGCCCTCATTTTCTAATCAGGAGAAGAATAAACACCAGATAACCCAAAAACATCAGCAAGCCTTCTGCGCGGCTTATCTTATAGCCTGTGCGCATAAACACTGATAGCAACAAACTAAATAAAAGCAAAACAGGAAAGTCAAATCTCCATATTCCTGCTTGAATATTAACCGGTTTTATCAAAGACACTACTCCCAGAATAAACAGGATATTAAAGATATTACTCCCTATAACATTCCCTACTCCTATACTCGGAAACCCTCTAAAGCCAGCACTCAAGGAAGCGGCTAATTCGGGAAGAGAGGTGCTTATTGCAAACACGCTAATGCCAATAACCCAAGCACTTATCCTAAACTCCTCCGCCAACCGCAGACCTGCTTTGAGCATCAAATTTGCCCCTCCGATGACCAAAAAGAGAGAAAAAAGAGCAAAGAAGAGAACCATCGCTCTGGAGTTCAACCTTTTAAACACCTGCTTAAACTTAAAACCGCTTATCTGAGATAAGGAGAAGTCTTCCTTCGCTCCTTTATAAAGAAGAAAAAGAGAGAAGAAAAAGAATATAAGGAGAAGAAATCCGTCTACTCGCCCTAAAACCAGATCAGCACCTAACAGATAGACAAAAAAGGTGCACAAGAGCAGGAGAGGAACTTCTCTTCTAAAGATCCCTTTCTCTATCCTCAAAGGAAACAAAAAAGCACATATTCCCAGAACCAATCCAATATTGGCAATACAACTTCCCAGAATATTCCCTAAAGCGACCTCCTTATGCCCTTTTATTCCTGCCACAATACTCACTACTGCCTCAGGAAGAGAAGTGCCAAAGGCAATAAACACTAACCCGATAAACAAAGGAGTAAGGCGGAAAAGAGAAGCGAGTTTTGCGGAGGCGTGAATAAGATAGTCCGAACCAAAGATAAGCAGAGAAAGCCCAAAGAGAAACAGGATAAGATTATAGGTTATCTCCATTAAAGGTATACACCACCTCTCCTTTACAAATAGTGGTCATCACCAGTCCCTTCAGTTCCCTTCCCAAGAATGCTGAATTCTTACTCCTTGAAAGAATATCTTCCTTCTTCACCTTCCATCTCCTGTCCATATCCACAACCACTAAATCCGCCTGTTTTCCCACATCTAATTCTCCGGCGGGAAGGTTGAATATCCTTGCTGGATTTAAGGACATCTTCTCTATCAACCCGGAGAGCGTCAACACCTTTTTCTCTACCAGTTCGGTAATCCCTACCGCTAAAGCAGTCTCCAAACCTATACTTCCAAACGGTGCCTTATCAAAAGGAAGATTCTTTTCTTCCTCTGAATGTGGAGCATGGTCACTGGCAATAGCATCTATTGTCCCATCGCTTAATCCCTCCTTGATAGCCTCCACATCCTCTTTTGAGCGTAAGGGTGGATTTACTTTAAGATTAGTGTCAAATCCACAAAGAAGGCTTTCTTCCAGAGAAAAGTATTGTGGCGCTGTCTCACAGGTTATCCTCACCCCTCTTTTCTTCGCCTCCCTGATTAAATCTACAGACTTTCTTGTGCTGATATGGGCAAAATGTAAAGGGAGATGAAGAAACTCGGCAATCTGGATATCTCGGGCGACCGCTATAGACTCCGCAATGTCCGGGATACCTTCAAGTCCCAGTTTGGTAGAAAAAAAACCTTCGTTCATCTGTCCTCTCTCACTCAACCTCTCCTCTTCGGAATGAACACTGATTATCAAAGAGAACATCTGAGCATATTCTAATGCTCTGCGCAGGAGTTTAGCATCTGAGATCGGTCTGCCATCGTCAGAAAGACCAATTACTCCGGCTTCCTTCAGTTCTCCGAACTCTGCCAATTCTTCTCCCTTTAAACCTTTGCTTACTGCTCCAAAAGGATAGATATTTATTCTTGCCTCTTTTGCCTTCTCATAAATAAACCTTACCACCTCCTGATTATCTACTACTGGTTGGGTATTTGCCATACAGCAAAGGGTGGTAAATCCTCCCTTTGCTCCTGCCTCTGCTCCGCTCTTGATACTCTCCTCATCCTCTCTTCCTGGCTCGCGCAGATGAGTATGGATATCTACCAAGCCCGGTATTACAATCTTGCCTCTGGCATCGATAACCTCAACCTCTTTCTCCTTTATCTCCTTCTCTATCTTGCAAATCCTTTCCTCGCAGATAAGAATATCCGTGATCTCATCTCTCCTGCTATTAGGGTCTATCACCCGCCCTTGCTTAACCAATATCCTTCTTTTTCTCATACCAGACTGCTTCCTCCCGAGCAAAAACCTTTACCGGTTTGCCAAAAGATAGATTATAGCCATCCGCACTGCCAGACCATTGTTTACTTGTTCAAGGATGGAAGAAGAGAGATCAGCAATCTCAGAGTCTATCTCTACTCCCCGATTTATTGGACCAGGATGCATAATCAGAATATCCTTCCTCGCCCTCTTCAACCTCTCTCTGGTAATCCCAAACTGCTGACGGTATTCTCGCCAGGAAGGAATCTGACAATCAACTCCCCTTTCCTTCTGAATTCTTAAGATATTCAGCACATCTGCATCCTTAAGCGCTTCTTCAAGGGAATAGGATACCCTCACCCCTAACTTTTCTATTTGGGAGGGAATTAAGGTAGCAGGACCACAGACAACTACCTCTGCATTCAACTTCTTAAGCCCATAGATGTCTGATCGCGCTACTCGGCTATGGGCAATATCCCCGACAATGCATACCTTAAGTCCCTCTATCCTCCCTTTTTTTTGATAGATGGTGAACAAATCGAGTAGACCTTGAGTAGGATGCTCATGGCAACCGTCTCCTGCGTTTATCACCCCCATAGATACCTGCTGAGCAATCTGAAAGACTGCTCCTGAAGAGGAGGAACGAATAACCACCAGATCCACCCTCATTGCTTCTATATTCTTTATCGTGTCCAGCAAACTCTCTCCTTTCACAATACTGCTACTTGCAGAAGAAAAACTGAGAGTATCTGCACTCAACCTCTTTGCTGAGAGTTCAAAGGAGAGTTTTGTTCTTGTGCTTGGTTCAAAGAAAAGTAAACCAACGGTCTTCCCGCGCAAGGTAGGAACCTTTTTTATCTCTCGCTCAGAAATCTCCTTAAACGAGCGGGCATTCTCTAAGATTATCTCTATCTCTTTTTTGCTTAACTCCTCCAGACCTAACAGGTCTTTTCTTTGCCAACCTCTGCTTTCCACTCTTCTCCTTTCTTGATCAGCACTACCTCCTCCACTCCATCCACTTCTTTTAACCTTACCTCTATCCTTTCCTGTAAAGAAGTAGAAATATATGTGCCTACATAGGTGGGGGAGATAGGGAGTTCTCTAAGCCCTCTATCTACCAACACTGCCAACTCTATCTTCTCTGCTCGCCCAAAGTCCGATATAGCATCTAACGCTGAGCGCACTGTTCTTCCGGTAAACAGAACATCATCCACAAGCACAATCCTCTTTCCTCTCACCTCAAAATCTATCTCTGTCTTTCTCAGAATAGGCTGAGGAGAGAGGTCACTCAGGTCGTCTCGATAAAGGGTAATATCCAGAAAACCTATCTCTGGTTTTCTTCCCTCTTTTCTCTCCAGATACTGGGCAATACGCTGGGCTAAATATGCTCCTCGTGTATAGATACCGATAACCGCTAAATCCCTTCCTGAATTCCCTCTTAAAACCTCTTCGCTTATCTGCTCTATTGCTCTTGCTATCTCCTTTTCTCCCATTATTCTCTTCATCTTATCTCTAACATTCTATCCACCGCTTGCTTTGCTCTCTGCACAATCTCCTGAGGAATTTTTACCTCATACTGCATATTCTCTAAAGACCACAGAACCTTGCTCAGGGTTATCTTTTTCATCCCCGGGCAAATCGCCAGTTCGGAAGCAGGATAAAACCTCTTCTCTGGATTCTCCTTTTCCAATCTATACAAAAAACCATTCTCTGTTCCTACTATTATCTCCTGAGCATCTGACTCCCGGGCATATTTCGCTAACCCTGAGGTGGAGAACACCCCATCGGCTAACTCTATCACCTTACCCACACATTCAGGATGAACAATAACCTTGGCTTGAGGATGTTCCTTCTTACGTTTTAGAACATCTTCAGGGGTAATAGCGATGTGCACTGGGCAATAACCATTCCAGTCAATGAGTTTCCTTTTTGTCTTTAAGGATACATAATGGGCTAAATGCTTATCCGGAACAAAGATAATCTCGGATTTATCCCTTAAACTCTCTACCACCTTATCTGCATTTGCCGAGGTGCAACAGATATCTGATTCCGCCTTGACATCCGCTGAGGTATTCACATAACAAACTACCACTGCTTGTGGATACCTCTCTTTCATTCTCTTAAGTTCCTCGGGAGTAATCATATCTGCCAAAGGGCAGTCTGCATCTTTATCGGGAATGAGCACCTTTTTATGAGGAGAAAGAATGGATGCACTCTCCGCCATAAACCTCACTCCACAAACTACAATCACCTCTGCATCTGTCTGAGCCGCCTTCTGGCTTATTTCCAAAGAATCACCCACAAAATCTGCTACTTCTTGAATATCAGAATGCTGGTAGTTGTGAGCAATGATAATCGCAGAGTGCTTCTTTTTGAGCCTAATTATTCTCTCCTTTATCTCTTCTTTGTTCAACATTCAATTTGGCAGTCAGTCCACTCTCCCAAACTATTAGATTGGGCTAACCACTTCTCTGTAAATTTACTCTACCTTTATCGCCTCCATAGGACAAGCGCTTACACAGGCAGAGCAACCCACACACTTCTCCTGGTCTACCTTTGCTTTTCCTTCTGAGACCGTAATCGCCCCTACGGGACAAGCGCTTACACAGGCAGAGCAACCCACACACTTCTCCTGGTCTACCTTTGCTTTTGCCATCTTCCACCTCCTTTAATTTATGGCGGAGAGGTCGGGATTCGAACCCGAGGATCGGTTTTACCCGATCAACCGCTTAGCAGGCGGCTGCTTTCAACCACTCAGCCACCTCTCCACATTCAGTACTTCTTACAAAAAATTTTCTTCTAAGTAGCAATATAACACTTTAGAAACATCTCTCCGTCTGGCGGAGAGACTGGGATTTGAACCCAGGATCCGCTTATTTGCGGATACCGGTTTTCGAGACCGGCCCAATCAACCACTCTGGCATCTCTCCTCAAACTCCTCTATCTGCCGTAATCTACGGCTATGTCGTTCATTTAGAAAATCGGAGTCCAACCAAACCTTGCAGATATGCTCCGCGTTTTCTTTCTTCAGCAACATCCCTCCCAAAATCAGAATATTTGCATCATTATGTTCCCTGCTCAACCTTGCAGTTTCTGGAGAAAGACAGAGAGCCGCACGAATGCCTTTTACTTTATTTGCGGCGATAGACATCCCTATCCCGGTAGCACAGATCAGGATTCCTCTCTCAAAATCTCCCTTCCTTACTGCCAAACTTAAAGGAAAAGCAATCTGAGGATAATCGCAAGGATCCTGAGAATTGGTGCCAAAATCATAAACTACATAACCTTCCTCTCTCAACCTCTGCTTTAGATACTTCTTCAAGAGATAACCTCGATGATCCGAACCGATAGCAATTCTCATCTTTTAATCCATCTCTCGATTGCTGCTTTCCAACTCCTTTATGCTTGCTAATATCCTGGGAAGATGTTTCTTTATCTTCTCAAAATACTCCTGATAGACATTAAATGGCTTCCCTATAGGATCAGGAATATCCAGCACAAAAATCCTCTCCTTTGCCCAGGGGACATAACGCAAGAGGATATCACGATGATAGTCCTGCATCACAAAGATAAGGTCTGCAGATTTAATCATCTCCGAACTCAGCCTCTTTGCCCGATAATCAGAAACATCTATCCCTTCCTTTCTTAAAACCTGAATTGTTTCTTTAGTAGGGCTTGTCTCTGGAAAGGCAAACACCCCTGCAGAATTAACTTCTATCTCTTCCATCTTCCTTTCCTTCAATGCTTTCTTAAGCAATCCCTCAGCCATAACACTACGGCAGGTATTTCCTGTGCAGACAAAAAGCACTCTCTTTCTCCTTACCAGCCTCCTGATTCTCTCCGCACTGATAACCCCTTCCCGAATAACCTTCACAGGGAAAGAACTCAAATCCAACACTGTAGAAGGGGCACCAATTCTACTTTTACCTCCGTCAATAGCCAATTCTACTTTACCATTCAATTCCTTTATGGCATCTGCTAAACTAAAAGGGGGAGGACTACCAGAGAGATTTGCACTGGTAGCGGATAACACACCTGCTCTCTTGATTAAAGCCTGAGCAATCTTATTATCGGGGAAACGAAAACCTACCTTTCCCTCTTTTGCTTTCAATATCAAAGTAAGGGGTCCGGGCCAAAAGGCTTGGGAAAGGGTATAGAAAAGCGCAGGGGGAGCATCAACTAACCTCTCTACTTCGTTCCTATCTGCAATATGCAGGGCAAGTGGTTTATTCAAGGGGCGGCGTTTAACCTCATATATCCTCTCCACTGCCTGAGGATTGGTAGAATCTGCACCCAAGCCATAGACTGTTTCTGTAGGGAAAATCACCAGCCCCCCTTTTTTGAGCACCTCGCTTGCTCTCTCTATTCTCTCTATCTGAGGATTATCTGGACAAATCTCTACTATCTCTGTGTTCTTCAACTCTTTCCTTTACCCTCCCGACTTACTTGTATCGCTTTAATAAAGAAAACCTTCCCTTTATTGCTTCCTTCTTCCGATATCCTTCCTGTAGTGCATCCCTTCAAAGTAAACCTTCTCTATCTGCCTGTATACTTTATCTCTCGCTTCCTCTAAACTATTACCTAAACCTGTAATCCCTAATACCCTTCCTCCATCGCTGACAATCCTTCTGGGAGAAGAAAGTAGTTTTGTTCCTGCATGAAACACCAAGACATCCTCTATCTTATCTAAGCCAAAAATCTCTTTGTTTCTCTCATATTTGCCTGGATAGCCTTTGGAGGCAAGCACTACACAAACTGCTGGCCGCGGATCTATCTCTATCTTTATCTCCTCCAGCCTCTCCTCTACAACCGCTAAGAGGATCTGAAAAAGGTCGTTTTTAAGACGCGGAAGAAGCACCTGTGTCTCTGGATCTCCAAAACGCACATTAAACTCCAGTACCTTTATGTCTTCTCCATCCATTATTATCCCTGCATAAAGTGCTCCTTTATACCTCAATCCTTCCTTCTTCAACCCCTCCAGTATTCTCTCCAATATTCTTTTCTTTATAAACCTAAGTTTATTTTCGTCTATACTCGCCAGCGGAGAATAAGCCCCCATCCCTCCGGTATTTGCTCCTTTGTTTCCTTCAAAGACCTGCTTATGGTCTTGCACAGGAGGGAGAATGAGAATTGTCTTTCCATCAGTAAGGGCAATAATAGAAGCCTCCTCCCCCTCTATATACTCCTCAATAACCACTCTCTCTCCTGCCTTGCCAAATATCTTCTCTTGCATCATCTGCGTTATTACCTTTTCTCCTTCGGCAAGGCTGTGCACAACAATAGAACCCTTCCCTGCGGCTAAGCCATCGGCTTTGATTACACAAGGAAAATCTCTTTTTCTTAGGTAAAGAAGTGCGGATTCATATTCCTCAAAGACTATAAACTCAGGGGTAGGAATACCATACTTGCGCATTAGTGTCTTAGCAAACACCTTGCTTCCCTCAAGGCGTGCACACTGCTTAGAAGGTCCAAAAATCTTAAGCCCCCTTCTCGTAAACTCATCTACTATTCCCTCCACCAGAGGCGCCTCAGGACCAACAACTGTAAGCCCAATCTCCTCCTGTTGAGCAAAGTTAACTAATCTTTCTGCCTCTGAAGGAAGGATATCTATACACTCAGCGATTTCACTTATTCCTGCATTACCTGGAGCGCAGAAGATTCTATCTACCTCTCTACTCTGACTGAGTTTCCAGACCAGACAATGCTCTCTCCCTCCTGAGCCGATTACCAAGACCTTCATTGTTTTCTAAGAAGAACTAAGTTTGCTTTTCGCATACACCAGTGCTCCCACAATCGCAGGATTTCGCAATTTAGCCTTCTCTATCCTGCAATACCTTACCGCTCTCTTCCAGCCTATTTCTTTGACCATCTTGCGTAAAGGTCGGAAAAGAATCTCTCCTGCTTTACTTATTCCTCCTCCAATAATTACCTTTTGAGGATTGAGCAGGCTAATCATATTGGCAACCCCAAGAGCCAGAAAACGACAACTCTCCTCCCATATCTTACAGGCAAACTCATCTCCTGCACGCACTGCCTTCACTACTACCTGAGCGTCTACCAATTCTTTTCTATTTTCCACTAATTGCCAAATCAAAGAATGGGGATATCTTTTTAATCCCCTTTTTGCCCTTTTGGCGATGGCGGTGCCACTGGAGAGTGCTTCTAAACACCCCTTTCTTCCGCAATTACATCTTGGGCCATTATCCAGAACAACAGTATGCCCAATCTCTCCTGCGTCAAAACTTGCTCCCTGGTAAATCTTCCCTTGGAGAATAAACGCCCCTCCAATTCCTGTGCTTACTGTAATATAGAAGACTGAATCTGCGCCTTTTCCTGCTCCCTGAAAACACTCTCCCAATCCTGCCAGATTAGCATCGTTCTCTAAGAAAACAGGCAAAGTAAACCTCTTCTCCAGCACCTCCTTTATCTTTGCTTCTTTCCATTTTAGATTAGGAGAAGGAAAGATCAACCCTTTTACGGGGTCTAACGGACCAGGGGCAGAAATTCCTATCGCTTTTATCTTCTTCCCTTTCCCTACCCTCTCTATTAGCAAAAAGAGTGAGGAAAGGAAATTTTCAAACTCTGCAGGGGTAGGAATGACCTTGAACTTCTCTACCCTTTCTTCTCCTATCGCAACCTCTGTCTTTGTTCCTCCTATATCAACAGCAATAAACACCTTTTGTTTGCTATTCTTTTCTTTATTGGTGCCGAGGGGCGGAGTTGAACCGCCGACGCAGGGATTTTCAGTCCCTCGCTCTACCACCTGAGCTACCTCGGCATCCTTAAAGCCTCTCTTTATTCCCTTACCACCTTATCTCCTTTTTTTATTCTCCTTCTGAAACTAATAATATCTGCGGCAGATACCTGCTCGCGCACCTCTATCACCTTTACTTCTCCAATCCTCTCTCTGTCCTGATAAACCTCTAAGACCTCTCCTTCTTCTACCCCCTCTTCCTCTCCCATATCTATTATCAGAAAATTATATCTTCTATTAACCTGCAAAACCTCCCCTTCTTTCCTCTCTCCTCCTGAAACCTGCTCTCTTTCCAATCGCACAAACCTCTTCTTTTCTCTATGCGTGCTTCTGCTGGAGGGAGAAACGACCAAAAGGGGCAATTCAATCCCGCGTATATCTCCTGCTAATCTTTCCTCTACCTTTTTTATCTCCTCTCTTAATTCTCTTGCTGATCTTGCTCTACTTATCTGCCTGAGCCCCTCTCTGAATACCTCTATTACCTTCCCTATCTCCTTAACAAACCTCTCCCTCTCCTTATTTGCTTTATCTAAAGTCTGTCTAAGTTTCTCTATTTGTTGCTTAAGAGAAAAGTTTTCCTTCTTCTGATCCAAAATTCCTTGGATTAAATTCCTTCTCTCCTTATCCCAGTCCTCTTTCTCAAGAAGCAGTTTATTCTTCTCTTCCAAAACCTCACTCAAAAATGAATCTGAACGCAATTTATCTATCTCTTTTTTTAAGATTATCCTCTCTCCTGCAAGCCTCTTTATTTGCTGACTGAGAGTTCTCTGCTTCTTAAGAGCAGATTGATACTTATCCCGCAGTGTCTTATATCTCTTCTCTTTCTTCTCAATCTCCTCCGATAGTCTTGCTATCTTCTCTTTATACTCTCCTATCTCCTTTACTAACCCTTCCTTTTCCCTCCCAAGTTCTTCTATCTCCTTCTCTAATCTTGTCAACTCTGCTTTTAACCCTTTTCTCTCTTTTCTGAACTCCTGCTGTTTTCTTCTAAATTCCTCTTGAGCCTCCTGATATCTTTCCTCTATTTCTCTCTTTTGCTTGAAGACAACATAACCTCCTCCCGCGGTAGCAAGCCATAGAACTAAAAATAAAAAAAGGAAAACTCTCCCTTCTCTCATCCTCCCATTTTTCTAATATAATAGCAAGTTTTCTAAAAAAGTCAATTTTCCTTCTACCTTATGTTAGCCCCTCTCTTTTTCCAAAGGCGAACTTTCCACCCCTGGGGTGGAAATGCCCAGCAAAGCCCTCCATACACTCTCCACACTTATCCGTTCCATACAAGGTGTGAATTCTGCATAAAGACACTCTTGAGGAATCTTTTCCCTTGGGAAAGTGTTGCATGGTCCTATCTGACAAGAGAGGTCGCGAACCACTTTCCATTGGGAAACATCCTCAGGATACGGCCCGGTATGGACAGAGTTTGAGGGACCAAAAAGAGAAATAACCTTCCCAGTGGAAACAGCCGTCGCAAGATGAAGAGTTCCACTATCCAAACAGACAATAGCCTTTGCCAGAGCCATAAGAGCGACCGTCTCTGTAAGGGATTTACCATACCAAAAATAGACCCTTTTGCGAAAACATCTATAAAGTTCGGGGATGGGTTTCTCTTTCTTACTCTTGGATACGACAATGACAGGAATATTTGTCTCTTTAAGTAAGCGTTGGATAAAAGAAATCCAATTTTTAGTAGGCCATAACCTCGAGGGTTTGAACTCGCTTGTACAGGGACAGATTAAAACAGGATCAGATAATCTATGTCGAACCAAAAACAATTTGGTCTTTTCCTTTTGCCGCTGAGGCACAAAGAAAGAAAACCTTTTCCTGTGCGGTTCAATATTGATCGATGGAAAAAGTTCTTTCAAAAGAAAGAGATAGTTATCCGCCGCGTGCATATCTCCTTTCAATGCTCTCATTACATTCGCAGGCTTACGAAATCCTACCCAAGTCTTTACCCGTGGTAGCCTTCTCAGAAAAGATATGACATTTTCATCCATATCCAAACAAAACAGGAGGTCAAAATAAATCTTCTTCAGTCGGTTGAAAAGCAACATATTGTGCACCTTATTCCTGAGCCTTTTTGTCTTGGTGTAGAAAGTAAACAGATAATCTACATCTGGATTCCCCTCCAGTACTTCCTTACTATATTTCGGGGAAAGGATATATATTTGGCTCTGAGGGATAATCGCCTTGATAGCCGCAAGAAGAGGGGTAATAAAAAGCATGTCTCCAATGTTTCCCATCCGGGTAACGAGGATTTTCACTTTACTTATATTAACGCGATATTACGGATTACCAACCACGCCTCTGTACCGCTCCCTTTTTGTCAAGCAAAAATTTGTTGGTTTAATTTTCTAATTTTCCACCCCTGGGGTGGAAATATGGGTGAAGTAAGTATAAATCCTTTTTCTCATCTACGCAATTCTATTGCTTTAGCAACGGTTGTTTCATCCAGATATTCTAAACTGCTTCCTAAGGGGATACCTAAAGATAGTCGAGTAATCTTTATCCTGAGATTTAGTTCCCTTATCCTCTGATTAAGAAAAAGAGCGGTGTTCTCACCCTCAGGAGTAAAATTGGTAGCAATAATCACCTCCCTTACCTTTCCTGAACGCAGAAGGGAAAAGAGTTTTTCTATCTTCAAATCCTGAGGGGTAATTCCTTTAAGGGGAGAGATTGCTCCTCCTAAGACATAGTAAAGTCCTTTATATACTCCGGTCCTCTCTATTGCTTCCATATCCTGTGGGTTCTCTACTATACAGACGGTTGTAGAAGAACGATTGGGATTATCACAAATAGAACACACCTCTTTCTCGGAAAGGCTATTGCATATACGGCAGTAAAATAAACCCTTCTTTGCTCTCTGGATAGAGGAGATTAACTTAAGCATTTCCTCAGGAGGCATCTTAAGGATATAAAAGGCTATCCTCTCTGCAGAACGTCTCCCCACCCCTGGCATCTTTTTCAGTTCTGTAATCAGGTTTTCTAAAGGTTGAGGATACATTGCTATTTCAGTATCTTGCCTCCAAATATCTCCATCGCCTTCTTTACTGAGGAAGGCAGAGATTCGCTCTTACTTGATTCCTTCTCTTCCATCAACAGGAACTCTACCTTTGCCTCTCTGTTCAACCTCCTACTTATTACCTTCTCCACTATTCGCCTATTCTCTTCTCTTTGCAGATTCTGGTAATAGAAGGAGAAATCTGCGGGAAAACCAATCTTTGCTTTACTCCCCTCCACAGAAAGTAGTTTTCCTTTTTCCAAAAAGGTAGCCAGAGACATCCTTTCCTTCCCCACATCCTCCACGCACTCTTTCCATATCTCTTTTAACTCTCCTAAAAAGCAATCCTTATCTTTCTTTATCTCATCCTTCTTTACCTCCCTTTCTTTTTCCTCACTCACCTTCTCTTTATCTCCTCCTGCCCCCTCCTCTCCTTTCAGAGTTCTGAGCCTCTTCAAGATCTCTTCTAAAGAGAGAAAACTATCCCTGTTTACCATCTTAAGAAAGAAAAACTCCAGCCACACCCTTTTATCCAGGCAAGTTCGTATCATCTGTCGGGTATGGCTAATAGCAGTTAAGATGTAGAAGAGTTCGCTTAAACTAAACCTTTTGCTTTGCTCAACAATACCGCTCTTTCTCTCCTCAGAAAGTTCTATCAGATTAAACAATCCCTCCTTGGCAATTATCAGATTACGAAAGTGCTCGCTAAGTTCCTTCATAAATTGCTCTATTTCCTTCCCTTCTTTTATTATCCTATCCAAAATACTCAACCCCTTCTCTATTTCTTTTTCCACGATTGTTTGAGTAAATTCAAATAAGCAATCCTGCCCTATCGTCCCTAAAAGAAGGTGAACATCCTCCTCCTTTATCTTCCCTTCACCGAAACTAACAACTTGATCCAGGATAGATTCCGCATCACGCATACTTCCTTCAGCAAATCTGGCAATGGCAAACAAAGCCCCTTCTTCCACCTCTACCTTTTCTTCTCTGCTAATTCTCTCCAATTGCTCTACTATCTTCTGTGTGCTTATCCTTCGGAAATCAAATCGCTGACAACGAGAGAGAATGGTGGTGGGAATCCTCTCGGGCTGGGTGGTGGCAAAGATAAATTTTATATGCCCCGGAGGCTCCTCTAAGGTCTTCAGCAGAGCATTGAAAGCCTCAGGGGTAAGCATATGCACCTCATCCACGATATATATCTTAAACCTTCCTTGCGCGGGGGCAAACTTCACATTCTCTCGCAAACTGCGAATCTCCTCAATTCCACGATTGGAGGCAGCATCAATCTCTATCACATCCATACTAATCCCTTGGGTTATCTCGCGACAAAAAACACACTTCTGGCAGGGATCAGGGGTAGGACCATTAAGGCAGTTTAAGGCTTTGGCTAATATCCGCGCTGTGCTTGTCTTTCCTATTCCCCGCGCACCGGCAAAGAGGTAAGCGTGAGCAATTCGCCTGTTTGAGATAGCATTTCTTAGACTCCGGGCAATATGCTCCTGCCCGATGATCTCCTCAAAACGCTGAGGGCGATACTTGCGAGCAAAAACCAGATAGTTCTTCTTTGCCTTCCCTTCCATTGCTATTTAACCTTTGCTATGGTTATCTCCTTCTGCTGATGATATTTCCCTTCTCTATCTGCATAAGAAACCTCACAAGGTTCATTTGCCTCCAGGAAGATAATCTGAGCAATCCCCTCTCCCGCATAGAGTTTTGCAGGAAGAGAACTATTGTTGGAAATCTCTATGGTCAAATAACCCTCCCACATTGGCTCTAAAGGGGTGACATTGACAATTATTCCACAACGGGTATAAGTAGATTTGCCTACACAAAGTCCAAGAATATTGCGGGGGATTCGAATATACTCCATTGAACGGGCTAACAAAAAGGAATGAGGAGGAATAAGGCAAACCTGGGCAACAACATCCCGAAATAAACTATGTTTGATCTTTTTAGGATCAAGGCTCTCCTCATTCTGCGGGATGAACATCTTAAACCGATTATCCAGACGAATATCATAACCATAGGAAGAAAGACCATAGGAAATCCTCCCTTTGCTTATCAGTTTTTCATTAAAAGGCTCTATCAACCCAAATTCCCTTGCCATCTTTCTAATCCACTTATCCGACTTTACCATCGGTTCATCTCCTCAGGAGTAAACCTTAAGTGCACAGAACTCCTTGCCACACATCGAACATCCCCCCTCCTTTGGGCGAGGAGAAGAGGAGAGAATTTGCTCAAAACCTCGTTTATCTATGGCATACTCCGCCATCTTTTTCCAGTCAAAACTCTTGCGTGCAAGAGACATCTGTTTATTTCTTTCTTTCTGTCTTCTATCTCCACGAGCAAGATCAGCAATCTCAGCGGCGATCTTAGTTATCACCACTCCCTCGCGCACATCCTCAATCTCTGGCAGACCAATATGTTCCTTTGGGGTTACATAGCAAAGGAAATCCGCTCCCCAGTAGCCGGCTAACGCTCCTCCTATTGCACAGGCAATATGGTCATAACCTACTGCAGTATCAATAGGTAGAGGTCCTAAGACATAAAACGGCGCGCCTTTACATATCTCTTTCTCCAACTCCACATTCTTCTTTATCTCATTTAAGGGAATATGTCCGGGTCCCTCGATAATCACCTGCACCCCTCTTTCTCTTGCTCTTTGAGCAAGTTCTGCAAGTACTTTCAGTTCATACAACTGGGCATTATCGGTAGAATCTGCAATACACCCTGGCCTTAACCCATCACCCAAACTAATAGTCATATCAAACTCATAGGCAATATCTAAAATCTCATTGAAATACTCATAAAGGAAATTCTCTTTTCTGTTTTTTTTCATCCAATAAAGAAGGAACGAACCTCCGCGCGAGACCACAGGCATCAATCTGCTTTCTACCAACTCCAGAGCCTTTCTTTTCACCCCCGCATGCACAGTAACAAAATCTACTCCTTCCTCGGCGTGCTTTCTGAGCACCTTAAGATAGGTCTGGATATTTAGTCTCTCTGCTCCGCCTGCCTCAACTACTGCCTGGTATATAGGCACTGTGCCTAAAGGGAGAGAACATCTCTCTATTATCGTCCTTCTTATTCTATCAATATCCTCTTTATCAGGAGCAATGCTCAAGTCCATTATCGTATCTGCCTTTGCCTCTATGGCTATCTTGAGTTTTTTCAGTTCTGTTTCTAAACTCAGATTTGAAGGAGACGCACCAATATTCGCATTTATCTTTACTGTTAGCCCTCTTCCAATTCCTATGGGCTTTATATGTGAATGTTTTCTGTTAGCAGGGATGACCGTCCAGCCTTGAGCAATGTCTTTCATCAGTCTTTGAAGAGGAACACCCTCTTGCTGGGCTACCCAGCGCATCTGAGCACTTATCTCCCCCTTCTTAGCCTTCTCTAACTGGGTCATTGTTTTATTCAACTCCTTTGTTGGTGTATATACTGCTGAGCCGAAACAACCGCAAGCGCCCCATCTCCACAGGCAGTAATTACCTGCCTTAAAGCGGTGCTTCGACAATCCCCGGAAGCAAAGATACCCTCTCTGGAGGCGCACATCTTCTCATCGGTAATAATATATCCTTCCTTATCGCGCTCTACCACATCCTTTACGAACTCTGTATTGGGAACCGAACCCACCTGAATAAATACCCCGGCGCAAGGGATTATTTGCTTTTCTCCACTCCTGAGATTAAACACCCTCACTCCCTCTACCCTATCTTCGCCTAAGATCTCCTCCACTATAGAATTCCAGCACACGCTTATCTTCCTATTAGCAAATACCCTCTTCTGCAAGACCTTTACTCCTCTCAGTTCATCTCTCCGATGCACTAAAACAATCTTCTTAACTATCTTGGAGAGAAACAGACTTGCCTCTAAAGCACTATTTCCTCCTCCTACTACTACTATCTCCTGTTCCCTAAAAAAATTACCATCACAGATCGCGCAATAAGAAACTCCTTTTCCCTTCAACTCTCTCTCTCCCTTTACTCCTAATTCCTTAGGATGTGCTCCACTGGCAATAATCAAGGCAATCCCTCTCGCTTTTCCCTCCTCACTCTCTACCTCCCATCTCTGCGAAGAAAGGAGAGTAAGGTTATATACCTTCCCTTTTTTAAACTCCACTCCTATTCCCTCTGCTTGTTTCCTAAATCTCTCTATTAGTTCTCTTCCACTAATTCCCTGAGGAAAACCAGGATAGTTTTCTATCTGAGTAGCACTTAAAGCCTGTGAAGGTAGAGAGGGATCCTCTATAACAAGCACATCTAACCCTGCGCGTTTAGCATATATTCCCGCAGTTAACCCTGCTGGTCCTGCTCCAATAATAATCAGTTCATAAGTGGCACTCATCCTAAACCCACTCCTGCAATCTTAAAATGACAGTAAGGACACTCGCTTCTATGGATGAGGTTCTCTATCACGCTAAACCCCTGCCGACGGATAAGCAACCTCTGGCAATTAGGACAATATGTATTGACTGCCTCATCATCCGGGATATTCCCTTCATAGACATAACGCAAGCCCAACTCTAGCCCTATCTCCCTTGCACGCTCAAGAGAAGAAAGAGGTGTAATTTCTCTGTTCATCTTATAAGCGGGGAAAAAACGGCTTAGATGCCAGGGCGTATCTTCTCCTAACTCATTAACAATAAACCTGGCAATCTCCCTTAGTTCTTCAGAAGTATCATTTATCCCGCTGATAATCAGCGTGGTTACCTCCACCCATATCCCCATCTTGCGCATCTGCCTCAGATTCTCCAAGACAGGTTGGAGATGTCCCCCGATATAATGTGTATAGACCTCCTCCCGTAAAGACTTCAGATCAATATTCACTGCATCCAGATAAGGAGAGAGCATCTCCAGCATCCTTCTGCTCATATACCCATTGCTAATATAGAGATTTCTCATACCCGCTCTCTTGGCTAAACGAGCAATATCATAACTGTATTCAAAGAAAATAGTAGGCTCTGTATAAGTATAAGCAATACTTCTACATCCTCCTTCCTGAGCAAGGGCAACGATCTCCTGTGCCCCTATCTTCTCTCCTCCTTTCTCCGGAAAAGCCTGAGAAATCTCCCAGTTTTGACACCACTGACAATGAAAATTGCATCCTAAGGTAGCAATAGAATAGGCAAAAGAACCGGGAAAGAAATGAAACAAAGGCTTCTTCTCCACCGGGTCAATATGGGCAGCAATAACTTTGCCATAGACCAGGGTATAAAGCACTCCGTTTATATTCTGGCGAACCCTGCAAACTCCTCTCTTGCCTTCCTGAATGAGACAGAAATGGTGGCAAAGTTGGCAACGCACCCGGTGGTTATCTAACTTCTCATAAAGCAGTGCTTCTTTCACCGAATATCCCTGTTCCTATACGCACGATATTTGCCCCTTCCTCTATAGCGACCCGATAGGAATTGCTCATTCCCATTGATAGGTATCGCATCTCTACATTTCTTATCCCTTTGCTTTTGATTCGCTCAAATATCCTTCTGGTATCCCTGAAATAAAGACGCATCTCCTCACTTTCTCCCTGCGGACCCATTGTCATCAACCCCATCACTTTTACATATCTTAACTCTGCTAACCTCCTTACCAGTTCCTCTACCTTCTCGGGGAAAACACCAAACTTCTGCCTCTCCCTTGCACTGTTTACCTCCACTAATATCGGCATTACCCTTTTCAGGTGAGCGCATCTTTTTTCGATCTCCCTGGCAATCTCCAATGAGTCCACAGTCTCTATCATATCAAACATCTCTATCGCTTTTTTCACCTTGTTTGTTTGCAGATGTCCAATAAAATGCCAAACTATTCTATCTGCTATCTCTGGATTGCGCTCTCTAATCTCCCTCTGCACCCTCTCTGTCTCCTGCACATAGTTCTCCCCAATAATCCTCACTCCTGCCTTCACTGCTTCAATAATCTCTTGCGCACCTCTTGTCTTTGCCGCAGCAACCAACTCTACATCTGCAGGGAGTTGAGAGAGTATCTTCTTTACCCTTTCTTTAATCACAGCACGGACTCCAGCATTGACTCTATAGTGCCTTTACTCACTGCTCCTATTATCTTATCCACCACCTTCCCTTCCTTGAAGAGCATCAGCGTAGGAATACTCATTACTCCATACTCGGAGGCAAGTTGAGGGGCTTCATCTACATTCACCTTACAAACTCCGATCTTGCCTTGATACTTTCGAGCAATCTCTTCTATCACTGGACTTATCGCCTGACAAGGACCACACCACGGTGCCCAGAAGTCCACTAAAAAGGGTATCTCCGCATCAAGAACCTTCTGAGCAAACTCTTCCTCCTTCACTTCCATTACTACCTTTTCCATCTTTCCCTCCAATAAAACACTAACATTTTCCTCCTCAGAAATAATAAAAAATTCTACCACTTAGGTTATTGACAAAAATCATTTACAATACTGCGGATAACTCAGGATAAAACCTTACTTCTTTTTTCTTACCTTCTTTTTCTTCTTCCTTCCCCCTTTATCCTTCCCTCTGTTTCTATCTTTGGGCATCTTTTACCTCCAGATCTCCTTTAACCCTTCAAGCGTTTTTTTAATAATCTGCATATCCGAGCCTATCTCCTTCGCCTCGATCTCTACTTGCTTTTCTACCGCCTCAATGG
>QNCL01000002.1 GCA_003645805.1 Candidatus Omnitrophota bacterium | reverse complement strand
CTATCCAAGCAGGCTCCAAAAGCGTATATTGATAGGTTGGTTTAATGATGTATAAAATTTTTGTATCTTCTTTGGGAATCCTCTTCTTTAATTTTCTATCCTTTGGAGCAATTTTGGAAATTTTAAAATCATAAGCATTTAATTCCTCCTTTGCGTATTGAAATTCTATATATTTAACTTCTCCATTTGGATATTTAACAATAAAATCTGGATCCCTTGTTATCCCTCCCTTTCTCAAAAACCATATAAACTTATCACCACCAAATTTTTCTACAACAGCATTTTTATCTTCTTCCCGAATTTTTTCTCTAAGCCAAGGTAAAACCTCCAGTTCTGCGATAGCTTTTTGTTTCATATCTTTGCGATACTCAAGATATGTCCTTGATTTAATATCACTTGATTGTGCGTATATTGTTTTTGTATCTAAATCCATATTTTTAAATAAATAGCTTAGTTTGGTAATTATTTAAATTTTTAATTGCGACTTCTGCTATTTCAGGCACTATCTCATAACCAACACCATCTCTTTTAAGATCAGCAGCTGCTTTTAGGGTGGTGCCGCTTCCCAAAAATGGATCTAATACTACCTCCCTCACAAAAGAAAATGCTTTTATAATTCTATAAGGCAACTCGTATGGAAAGGGAGCAACATGCGATCTATTATCTCCGCTATTTTGGGGTTTTATTGTCCAAACATCGGTATTTTTTATACTCAGCCAAAATTCTTTATCAAGCTTGGATTCCTCTTTTTGTTTTTTGGTTAGGTGCCCGTATTTATTAAAACCTTTTTTGTCTGGCTTATTAAATTCCAGAATAAATTCATGCATATTATTTATCAGAATTCCTCCGGGATATGGATATGTCCCAAAATGAGCTCTAACTCCATGTGTTTTATGCCAAATAATATCTCTTTTGAAGATAAACCCAATTTTTTCCATCAATTCTATAGTTCTTCCAACCAAATTTAAGGACCTAAAACCATTACTATTATCTCTCACTGGTAGATTCATAATATTTATAAAGGCTTTTCTACCGGGCTGTAATACCCTAAAAACTTCTCTCCATACAATGCCTATTTTTTCAAACCACTCATCTAGATCATGAATATTGCCCAAGTCATTTTCTATGGGCTTTTTAGTATACATCTTAGCGTCAAAATAAGGAGGTGAGGTAATCATCAAATGAACTGAGTTGTCTTCTAAATCTTCCATTTCCATTGCATTTTTGACATAGATCCTCTGCGTGGTGCCGTTTATGTTTAGTATGTTTTCCGTTGGGATGCTTTCCTTTTTAGTTTTTCTGCTCTGATAAGGATATTCTGCCTCATATTTTTTTAATTCTCTCAAATCAAATCTTTTTTGACCACTTGCGGCTGTAATACATTTAATTTTTTTGGCTCTAACTAAACCACGTAGCCTCTGCACGGTAATACCTAAGTATTTTGCCGCCTCTGTAGATGATAAGTATTTTCTTTCTTTGTAATCGTTCATAGAATTCTCTCCTGTCTCTATCTTAACAATTGTATTTAAGGCTAAATCTGCCTCTTTAGATAGGCGATCTTGGAACATATCTTTCTTTTTGGTGTAGTTTGCGTATATTTTTACTGACTTTGTCTGCCATAGTTTTACATAGTGAATATATAAATTTCACTTCAGGAGGAAATTCTTTGTTCTCTGCTTTGCTACAAAGTCGGGTTTTGGTGCCGGAGAGAGGATTTGAACCTCCACGGGTTTCCCCACATGGTCCTAAACCATGCGCGTCTGCCAATTTCGCCACTCCGGCCGTAAAAAGGAAAGTTATCTTATACCTTGCTTCATAAACTGAATAAGAACGGGACCGGCGACAACCACCAATACTGCGGGGAGAATAAATAACATTAAAGGAATAAGAAGCTTGACAGGTGCTTGAAGTGCAAGTTTCTCTGTCTGTTGAAATCTCTGCATTCTTACTTCCTGAGAAAGGTTATGCAAAGCCTCGGCAATGCTTGTGCCCATTCTATCTGCTTGCACCAAAGTGCGCACAAAGGAAGAAACATCGGGAATATTTATTCTCTTTGCCATATTTAATAATGCCTCTCGGCGTGTTCTTCCAATTCTGGTCTCCTGCCACATCTTACCCAATTCTTCAATAAAAGGATTGGGCTCGCTTTCTCGCACTACTCTATTTACTGCCAGCATAAAATCCAGCCCTGCTTCTACAGAGAGAGAAAGTAAATCTACCACATCAGGAAGAGCGCGTCTTATCTGCTCTTGCCTCCTCCTAATCCTCTCTCTTAACCAGAGATCAGGCAGGAAAAAGCCTATAATAATGCTGAGCATAAAATAGCCGATCTTTATCTGCGCTTCTGCAACTATCAGATAAAGAAAGAAGGAAAAGACAGCGCTTATTTCCTTCAAGGCTAAAAACTCCTCAGGGCTAAACTCAATATCTAAACCCGCCCAGACCAGGCGTCTGTGCAGATTCTCCTTCATCTGGGGAAGTTTCAGTCGTCTATTAAAGGGAACTAATAGTTCCAGGATCCCTCTCTTCCTCTTTCCCCCCTCCTCTAAAAGCAGGCGTTCTCGAATCCTTTTCTCACTTCGCTCAGGAAATAAGGAAAAGGTAAGGAGGAAGATAGCAAAAAAGATAAAAGATAATGAAAGAAAATAAAGCATCTTCTACACCCTTATCTGACATATTCTGCGGATAAGGATTATTCCGATAATCTCAGAGATTAGCCCATAAACAAGCATTGCTTGTCCAATAGGATCATTGAGCATAGTAGAAACCAGGGAAGGATTGGTTGTAGATACTACAAGAGCAAAGATGATTGGTAAAGCCCCCATCAGTGCTCCTTGCATCTTTCCTTGAGAGGTTAGGGTCTTCATCCGTCGCTCCAACTTCTCTCTCTCCCTGATTGTGTTTACAATCTGGGAAAAGACAGCGGTCAGATCCCCTCCTGTCTGACGAGCAATAAGCACTGCTCTTATGGTAAGAGTCAAAGGTTCACTTTTTATCCTCTTTCCTAAACTCTGAAGAGACTTCTCCAGAGGCACTCCCAATTTGTTTTCCATCAAAATCAAACTAAACTCTTGCGAGATAGGAGGCGGAAGTTCCTCTACCAATATCTGTATGGCTTGTAGAAGACTTAATCCTGCTTTCAATGAACTGGAAAGGGAGGTAAGTGCATCTATTAACTGCATCTCGAATTTCTTTATGCGTCTCTTTTGTAGAATCTTGATAACTGTTCCAGGAAGAGCAAACCCAAAGCCGGCACACAGGAAAGTAAAAATAAGGTTTTCAGTAATCAGAAAGCCTATCAGGGCTAAAACGAGAGGGCTAAAGAAGAGGATATAAACTATACTCTCTGAAGAAACTCTGATGAACATCCGAGATAGGTGATTTGTTGTTTTTTTTACTCGCTGACTCCTTTGATAAGTTTTAAGATACTCATAAATAGAGGGATAGAAGTAGTAAACAAAAGAGGCTACCGCCAGAAAAAGAAAAAGAAAGCTTACTATTCTTATCATCTTAATGCTTCCTAAACTCTATCTCTATAGGAACTCCTTTGAAATTTAGTTTCTCGCGCAATTGATTCTTCAGATACACAGAATGATGAGACTTGATAGCGTTGACATTGCTTACAAAAACAAGAAATTTGGGTGGCTTTGTCTTTACTTGTGTAAAGTAATAGATGCGAATATGAGGAAAGGAGATATTTAATCTGTTAAGAATGCTGGTATGTATCCGCTGACTATGGTTATCAGCAATCTCGGTGAGCAGATTTAATGTTTCCTCTATATTCTCTCCCTTCAAAGCAGAGATGAAGATAATAGGAATAAAATGAAGATAGGGTATACGCTTCCGAATTGCTTTCTCATATTCTTTCAGAGAAACGCCTGAGAAGAGATCCTTCTTATTTATAGCAATTAAACACCCTTTCTTATGCCGAAGAACAAAATTCAGAATAGCAATATCCTGTCTACTTAAACCTTCCTGCATATCAATCAAAATAAGAACTACATCCGACCTCTCTATTGCCTGCTGAGTGCGATACAAACTATACAGACTTAGATTATCCTTTATCCCCTTTCTCCTCCTTATTCCTGCTGTATCGGACAAAAGATATTGCCTCTCTCCTTTTCTAAATACCACATCCACACTATCGCGAGTAGTGCCTGGCTGAGCATCCACAATCATCCTTTCCTGTCCTAATAAGGAGTTTATAAAAGAGGACTTACCTACATTGGGCTTACCTACAATGGCTATCTTAATAACTTCCTCTTTTATCTGCGGAGAAAGAATAGGAGGAAGTTTTTTGATCAGGTGGTCAAGCAAATCTCCTATCCCTAATCCCTGAGCAGCAGAAACAGGAAAAAGGGGATCAAATCCCAACTGATAAAACTCGGCGGTTTCGTTTTTTAACCTCTCATTATCTACCTTATTCACTGCCAATATCACCTCTTTGCTTTTCTTCTTTAGATACAACGAAACCTGCTTATCCAGAGGGGTTATTCCTGCGTGAACATCGGTGACAAAAATAGTCACTAACGCTTCCTCCACGGCAATATCTATCTGTTTTCTTATTAACCTCTCTATCCCTTTCAAAGAGGAGTTATCTGAGAAGGCAATCAGACCTCCAGTATCAATAAGTTCTATATAATAACCTCGCCAGCAGAAACTGGCATAAATCCTGTCTCGGGTTACTCCATCCGATTTCTCTACTATGGACTTCCTTTGTTTTATCAAACGATTAAATAGGGTGGACTTACCCACATTGGGTCTTCCTACAATGGCAACTTTGTTCTCCATCACTTATCCCTCTAAAATTCAAAAAAATAACCTTAAGTTCAAAATTTTAGATTAAAAATCAGAGAGGATTTAAAACTCTACTTTCTCTTCTGATATATGCTAAACCAGAGGCAATGGTAAGAGCACCTGTGATGTTTGCTATCATCCTAAAATAAGGAAACCTCAGAAGGACCAAAATAATGGTTAGCATTTGAAAGAAAGTGGTTATCTTTCCCAGCCTGTTAGGCTGAACCTTTTTCTTCCCAGTAATGATATATATCAGTACAAAACCTAAGCCAATAATTAGATCTCTGCTAATTACTGTGATAGTAACCCAAGTAGGAATACGCACAGGAAATCTTCCAATGGTAAGACAGACAAACACAGAGTTAATGAGAAATTTGTCTGCTAAAGGGTCTAAAAAACTTCCTAATTCTGTCCATTGCTTTTTCTGCCGGGCTATATAACCATCAACTGCGTCTGTAAGAATAGCCAGACAAAAAAGGGAGAGTGCAATCCATCTCAAAGGTTCATTATAAGGAGTATAGTATAGCAGACAGATAACTACAAAAGGAATCAATGAAATTCTTAAGATACTGAGTTTGTTAGGTAGATTCATAAGAAATTCTTATACCCTTCTAATGCAGAATTCTGATCCTGCTCGGAGGCCAGTAGATTAAAAACGCTTTTCCCAGCAAATTCTTACGCGGAACAAATCCCCAATAACGGCTATCTCTGCTTACCACACTGTTATCTCCCAGCACAAAATAATGCCCTTCAGGCACCTCTACCTCTACTCCTCTCTTTCCATATCTTCCATAGTTGTAATAATAGAACCTCTTCAGGTTCTCATTCTCTACCTCTCTTCCATTTATAAGTATTCTACCCTCTCTAATCTCCACCTTCTCCTTTCCTTTTGCTACCAGCCTTTTGATAAAGTCTCTTTTTGGATTTAAAGGATATCTAAATACAATTATATCTCCTCTCTCTGGTTCTTTAAACCGATATATCAGTTTATTTACCAAAATCCTATCTCCCTCCTGCAAAGTGGGACGCATAGAGCCCGTGGGAATCTTGAAAGCCTCTACAAAGAAGGGACGAATGATAAACATTGCCAAGACAAAAGCAATGACAATAGACTCTACCCACTCCTGAATTGCCTGCTTAAGTGCCGAATTCATATTTACTAAAAGTGAGAACAACTACAGGATGCTTTCTTTTAACTCTCGCTTCCTTTTCTTGCCTATCCTTTTTCACTTCTTTACTTAAATACTGCTCTAAACGCCTCCTGAGGTATCCTCACTTCCCCTATCTGCTTCATTCTCTTCTTTCCTGCCTTCTGCTTCTCCCAAAGTTTTCTCTTGCGCGTAATATCTCCTCCATAACACTTGGCGGTGACATTCTTCCGTAAAGGCTTTATGCTTGCTCGGGCAATAATCTGCCCATCAATCGCTGCCTGGATAACCACTTCAAACAGATGCTTAGGGATTAAATTCTTTAATCTCTCCACAATCTGCAAAGCCTTCTGAGGTGCTTTCTCGCGACAAACAATCAAAGAAAGGGCAGGAATGGGCTTGCGATTAATTAGCACATTTATCTTTACCAGGTCTCCCTTAAAATAGCCTTTAAACTCGTAGTCAAAGGAGGCATAACCCTGGCTGATTGATTTTATCCTATCATAGAAATCACCGATAATCTCTGCTAAAGGGAAATCATATCGGAGAAGAGCGCACCCTTCATCTAAATACTCCAGTTGTTTATAGACACCCCTGCATTCTTGAGCCAATTCCATTATCCTCCCGATATACCTTGCGGGGGTAATTATAAACCCCTCTACATACGGCTCTTTTACTTCCTTTATCTCTGTGCGAGAAGGAAACTCTGCGGCATTACTCACCTCAATCTCCTCCCCATTCTTCTTTCTCACCTTATAGGTCAGATTAGCACTGGTGCTAATTACCTCTAAGCCAAACTCCCTCTCCAGCCTCTCCTGAATTATCTCCATATGCAGAAGTCCTAAAAATCCACAGCGGAATCCTTGACCAAAGCAAGGTGAAGAGTCTGGCTGAAAGACAAAAGAACTATCGTTTAAGTGCAATTTCTCCAAAGCCTGTCTTAAAGCAAGGAAGTCGCTTTCGCGCAAGGGATAGATCCCGCTAAACACCAAGGGTCTACTTTCCTTAAGTTCTATCACCGGAATAACTTTCTTGTCCACAGAGGCGTCGCTAATTGTATCCCCTACTCTTATATCTTGCGGATTGCGGATATTGGCGGTAAAGAAGCCTACTTCCCCGCAATTTAGAAAATCTACATTAGAAGGGCGAGGATTAAAGATACCTACCTTCTGAACCTCATAGACCTTGTTTGTGCTGAAAAGTCTAATCTTCATCAGAGGTTTTAGCACGCCGGCAAAGATGCGCACATAGACAACTACTCCTTGATAGACATCAAACCTGGAATCAAAAATAAAAGCCCGCAGAGAACCTTGAGAATCCTCTAAAGGAGGAGGAATAATCTCTACTATCCTCTCAAAAACCTTCCTTATTCCCAGCCCCTGCTTAGCACTGACCAAAAGTATTTCTTCCTCTGGATTCTTAAGGTTTAAGAGTTTGCTTATTTGTTCCTTTGTCCTCTTTATGTCCGCCTCCTTTAAATCAATCTTGTTAATAATGGGAATAAGAGCCAGATTATTCTCTTGGGCTAAATGTAGATTAGCGATGGTCTGCGCCTCTACTCCTTGGGAAGCATCTACCAACAAAAGCGCACCTTCGCAAGCAACAAGACTCTTGCATACCTCATAATTAAAGTCTACATGACCAGGGGTATCAATCAGGTTTAGAATATACTCTTTATCTTGAAAAGTATAAAGAAGACGAACTGCTCGTGCCTTGATAGTAATTCCTCGCTCTCTTTCCAACTCCATATCGTCAAGAACCTGCTCTCTAAATTCCCGTTCGGAGATTGCTCCAGTATACTCTAAAAGTCTGTCTGCAAGTGTAGATTTTCCGTGATCAATATGCGCAATAATAGAGAAGTTGCGTATCCTCTCTACCATCATAAACAAAAAACCCTTCTGCCCTCATCAGAATTATAGAGAGAGCAGAAGGGCAGGTACATCAGTCCTTTCTTGCTCTTAGAAGGTTACTTTTACTGAACCGATTACCTCCTTGGCTGTATTGTGATTGACTTCAGCAAAGGCACTACCTGGAATAAACCAAGCGGCTAACAGACCAAACTGCACATCCTCAGTGTAATCATAAGCCAACCTCAGGTCAATCTCATTCCCCAGGTAGTCCTTATCTCCCTCAAGGGTATAGGTATAGCTAGTAAGATTGGTGCCCAAAAAGGTATGATTTCCTGCAGCATACTTCTCTGCGGTAGCAAAGTAGTAGTAGTCAAGAGAAAGGGTTAATTTATCCACAGGCTTGATAGACCCTTTCACATTGACAATATGCACATTCTTACTTGCAAGCCCTAAAGCAGAAACAATCTCTCCGCAGACTTGATCACTATACATTGAATCCCAGTTGTGCTGGTTTCCACCTTCTCCAGCCTTTTGTCCAGAAAAGTAAGTATACCAAAGACCAATAGTAGGCGAGTATAGATACTCAACCATTGCGTAATCTACACCTAACTGGATTGCATCCGCAGACATATCTCGCTCAGCCACATACTCTCCAAACTGGTGAGCAATCTCTGCATTTAAAGTAAGATTCTCTGCGGGAGTAAGTTTGCCTCTAATTCCTACAGTATCTATTCTCTTGTGGTCTGTTCCTCCTACCTTTTTAGAGAAGTAGTATGCCTCTCCTATTGCATCATAGTCAGGAAATTCATATCGTGCATTGACCCCATAAAGGTCGGTATCGCTGGAGGTGCTTCCTGTGCTTGTATCCTCATCTATCTTAGCAGTGAATACATCCAGGGTCAAAGGAGAGAGGTCAAATACTGCCTTGATAGCATCAAATGCCTTGCGTGCACTCAGGTCTTTGGCAGTAAGTCCTGTTAGTGCATTGGAGTTAAGGTCTCCATCACCGATGACCAAAAGATTACCATATCTTAATTCTTGGCGTCCAATGGTTAAAGTAACTGGCCAATAATTGATCTCTCTTAAAGTAATATAAGCCAGGTCCATATCAATGTCATCAGACGCTGTGCTGTCTTGGTCCCAATCCCGTTCATTGATTATTCTAACAGTGGCAGATACATTATCTGTTAGATCTGCATCTAACTTTAAGCGCACTGTAGACATCAAAAAACTCTTATTATCTCTCCCCGTGACAGCATCCATATATTCTCTTTGCAAGTCATAGTTTGTGCGATACACTCCTCTTACAGTAACATCTCCGCTCACCTTTACATTCTGCACCTCTGCCTTTGCTGTAGTAGCATACATAAGAAAGCATAGTACACTCGCTCCTATCCACCATAATCCTCTTTTTGCCATTTCCTCCCTCCTTTTTTACTCCAGCCTTCTCTCTTTTTTAGAGTTCAGGGCTGGCTCAGCACTTATATTAAGTGCTGAAGATTATCTTGCTTTCTATTTTAGAGAAATTTTACCTCTTTTCTCCCTCTTTGTCAAGTCTTATCTGCTTTTTCCTGCCTTAGGAGCAATGGAGATAGTAAGCATTACTCGGGTAATCACTGGTTCTAAGGTAATAATACAAGTTTCTTTCTCCTTCTCAAAGTTTAAGATTACTCTTCCATACTCTACAATATTTAATGTATTCCAATTATGCAGGGGCATCTGCTCTTTGTAAAATTCGATAATATCACCCACATCTGCTTTGCCCATATATCTCAGCAATCCCACACGGGTAAACTCGTTTTGAAAAATAAACGAATTCTGTGTATCAAGTTTAAAACCTGCGGGCAGAGGAACATCATCAAACTTTAACTCCTCAGCAACTCCCAACCTTCTCTCTTCTTCCTTCAAACCTTCCTTTTTCAAAGTAGCACATCCATTTAGAGAGAGAAGCAAAATCAACCCTATCCCTACTATTTCTTTTCTCATTCTTCCTCCTGCCTAAGGGTGAATTTAGCATAGCAGATTTTGCAATATTTGTCAATAGGCATTTAACAACCCTCCTCTTCCAGAGTTGAAAACCCCAGATAGTCTGTTTACTTCCTATATCTTAACCAAAAATAGAATAACAGAGAGGGCACTCATTATGCTTGCATAGAGGAAGGTGGCAGTGTAAGTAAGGTTGTGCCAGAGGAAACCGGCGAGTAAACTTGCAAGTAAAGCACATAAACCGCTGAAAGTGTGAAAGATACCCAAAGCAGTGGCTTTGGCTTGCTCGGGTGATAGGTCAGCGATATATGCTCGCTGGTTTCCGGCAATTATCGCATAAACTACTCCATAAAGGATAAAAAGCAAAATAAAAGCGGGGAGTGAACTAAAAAGAGCAAACCCTAACGAGATAAGAGAAAAGAGAAGATACCCTGAGATCAGCATTCTCTTCCTCCCTACCCTATCCGAGAGAACTCCAAAAGGGATAGCAAAACCAGCATAGAAGATGTTAAATAAGATATAAAGAAGTATAGGAATAGCCACTGCTAATCTCTGAACCTCCGCTACCCCTTCCTTAGTAAAGAGAAAAAATTCCTGCACACGCAGGATAAAAAACATATAGCTGATATTAGAGAGGTTAAATACCCCGGAGACCACAATAAACCATTTTAAGGAAGAAGGGAAGGTTTTAAAAAAACTCATTCTAAGGGTTATATCCTGACCTTCTCTCTTTTCCTCCTTTACAGAATGTAAAGGCAGAAGAGAAAAAAAGGCAAGCAACGCGGAGATGAAGATAATTATCCTGAAATTTAGATGAAGGAACCAGAAAAGGATAAATACGAGTATAGAACCTACAATTGCTCCTGCGGTATCAAAAGCCCGGTGAATTCCAAAACCTTTTCCTCTCTCTCGAGGCATTGAATCAGCAATAATAGCATCACGAGGAGCGGTCCTTAGTCCTTTTCCTACCCTTTCAAGACTAGCAAAGATTAAAATCTGCTGCCATCCCTTACACAGGCTAAGAAGAAGTTTGAATACACCCGAGAGAAGATAACCGGCGACCACAAACCTTTTTCTCTTTCCTGTCCTATCAGACCAATATCCACAGAAGACTTTTAAGATGCTGGTAACTCCATCTCTTAATCCACCAACTAACCCTATGGTTAAACTTGAACCCCCGGAAAGAGTAATAAACATAGGCAGGATAGGACTTATTATCTCGCTGCTTATATCATTTAGAAAACTCACTATACCTAAAAACAGGACATTGCGGCTAGGGTTAGAGGGTGATTTTGACATTTGAGTTTTATAAGTGGCGGGGACGACGGGACTTGAACCCGCAACACCCGGATCGACAGTCCGGTACTCTGACCAATTGAGCTACGTCCCCTCTTGAGAGTTATGGGCTTGTGTTAAAGAAAATCTTAACTTCAGAACTTATACAAAAACCTTAATTGAGCAAAGGCACCTTTACTTTCTATATCTATAAGGTCCAACTTCTCTGCATAATCCACTTTTCTTCCCTCATAACCAATCCCCAATCCGATACTCTCTATAGGACTTATCTCCAGAAAGGCTTTGTACTCTGTATAACTATCTCCTGAGTATTCTATTGTGCTTGCCTGAGCAGTAAGATTGAGAAATTTAGTAAGATTGGTGCGAATCAAAAATCCTATCGTGGGAACAAACAAAGTCTCTTGATAGGTTTCGTCATAACCAAAACTACTATCTTTGATATTTGCGTCTATCTCGTAAACACTGACCTTGAATAGAGAAGCAAGGGAGAAACCCAATATTCTATTTTCTATGTCTAATAAATCATAGTGATATTGAAGTTCATAGAGATTATACTCGATCTTGGAATCCACCCGCGTGGAAGCAGGATAGGTTTTGTTGCGAAACTCAAATGGTGCTTCAAGAATCTTGCTACCTTCAAACTTCTGAGTGCTCAGAGAGGCTAATAAATGATGCCTTTTCCCGTCTATCTCAAAAAACCCTCCCCAACTCTCTTCATCTTCCATCCCTAAATCCTTTTCCATATCTATATCTGTTCCTTCCGACTTTATCTTTCCCGAGAGTTCAAATTTTGTGTAAATACTCCCTCCCGATATCTCTAATGCATATCCAGAAGAAGTAATGAGTAAAACAATAATCCCCCCTAATAGCAAACTTGTTTTTTTCATCTTTTCTAACTTAAAAGAAGTCTTGCTTCTTTTAAGCGCTTGGTTCAATCTCAAATTCTGCTTTGGGAATAGCCCTCTTATTTTTATTTGCTTTTTTAATTGAGGCGTTGGTCAGGATGGAGTGGTGGGCGGTGCAGGATTCGAACCTGCGAACCTTCTGAATGTAAGTCAGACGCGCTACCCACTGCGCCAACCGCCCACTCTTAGATACTTCTCCCTTCTAAGAAACTCAAGCGATTGGTTATTATAGTATAACTCAAGCAATTAGTCAAACCTTCTCGCTCTGTCTATGCTCAACAGGATTCCTATCGCACAGAAAGTGGTGAGTAAAGAAGAGCCACCATAGCTTATCAAGAGAAGAGGAAGGCCAGTAATAGGCATTATTCCCATACTCATCCCTACATTTATAAAGATATGCAGAAGAAACATTCCTGCTATCCCTCCGGCTATTAGCCTTCCCTCCTCATCTTTGCTTAATTTAGCGATACGAATGGCGCGTAAGATAAGGAAGAGATAAAGCAAGAGAAGAAATCCTGCTCCCACAAATCCCCATTCCTCTCCTATCACACTAAAAATAAAATCTGTATGATGCTCAGGCAAAAAGTTTAACTGACTTTGGGTGCCCGCAAGCCAGCCCTTTCCCCACATCCCTCCTGAACCGATAGCAATCTTAGACTGAATTACTGTATACCCTGCTCCCAAAGGATCAAGATGAGGATTTAGGAAGATCAATAAGCGTTTTTTCTGATACTCCTTGAGCAGATGCCAGAGTAAAGGAGAGGAGATTAAGGCAGTTAATATAAGAAAAATAAGGTATTTTATTCTTATTCCCCAGAGATAGATTATCAAAAGAAAAAGAAAGCCTAATACCAAAGAGGTTCCTAAATCTGGCTGTTTTACTATTAAGAGCATAGGGACTAAGGTAAAGCCGGCGCAGACAAGCAGTTCTTTTAACTCCTTGGCTGAATAATAAGGAGAAAGCGAAAGATGTCTGCTCAAAAAGAGGATAAGGACAACCTTAAAGAACTCTGAAGGCTGGAATGTAATAAACTTAAAATGAAGCCATCTCTGGGCACCTAATTTAGGACTGCCTGCAAAAAGAAGAAAAAGAAGTAAGGAAAGATTTATGAGATATAAAAGAGGAGAGAATTCTGCTAACTGCTGGTATCCTATCTTCAGAATAACTACCCAACTCAAAATCCCCAGAGATAGCCAGATCATCTGCTTGGACAGATAATCAGAGGAACAGGTATAAGTAGCACTTTTTAGAAAAATTAAGCCTAGGCTGGAGATAAGTAAACTGATAAAGATAAGAGGAAAATCTAACCTGTGAAGAAAATGTGTCTTCATTTATTCCCTTTCTCTGTTTTTACCAACCGCTTCCAACTCTCTATCAACTCCCGAGCAATACCTACTCTGTGGGTAGAAACTCCCCCTTGTTCAATAAGAATAACAAAAACTATCTGGGGATGCTCAAAAGGACAGAAACCTACTATCCAGGAATTTGCTTCCTTCCCTTTCACCTGGGCAGTGCCTGTTTTAGCAGCAACCCTCATATCTCTTATCATAAGAGAGTGAGCGGTGCCATAAGGGTCTTCTACCACTGCTTGCATCCCCTGACGAACAATCTCAATATTTTTGGAAGAAAGTTTGAGTTTTTTTAGAAGTAAGGAGCGAAATTTGGGTTTAAGGATTATTGTAGGAGTGAATAGATAGCCTTTATTAGCGATTACAGAGATTGCTCTGGCCATTTGCAGAGGTGTAGTTAACAGGTAGCCTTGCCCGATAGCAAAATGTGCTGTTTCTCCCTTATACCATTCCTCCTTCTTCTTAAAATACTTCCATTCCCTTGAAGGGATCAGACCTTTCTTCTCCCCTGGCAATTCCACTCCTGTCTTCTCTCCTAACCCAAACAGGAGACAAAAATTCCTCAGGGTATCCACTCCCAGTCTTTCCCCTAACTTGTAAAAAAAGACATTGCAGGAGTAAGCAAGGGCTTTCCTTACATCTAACCAATGGTGCCCGTCCCTTTTCCAGCAATAAAAGAACCTGTTGCCTATCCGGTATCTACCTGCACAATAGAAATAGGTGTTTGCAAAAATCTTCTTTTTCTCTAAGCCAGCGATAGCCACCAGAGGTTTAAAAGTAGAACCGGGAGAGTAAATCCCGCTGATCGCCCGATTTAGCAAAGGAGAGGAGGGAGAGGTCAAAACTTGCCTTATCTTCTCTGTTGCCCCTTCAATGAAGTCATTGGGATTGAAAGAAGGATAACTCGCCATCGCCAAAATCTCCCCAGTGAATGGCTGAAGCACAACAATTGCTCCCTTCAACCTTTCTTTTGCTAATAGTTGATAGCAGACTTTCTGGAGGTCGATATCAATGGTAAGATAGATATCCCCTCCTTTGCGAGGATACTTTACTCCTAATCTTCTCACCTCTCTTGCTAAATGGTCCACCTCTACTTCCTCCCCTCCATCTTCTCCTCTCAGATACTCATCCATACTCCTCTCTATCCCCGCCTTTCCTACCCGGTAAGGAAGTTGATAACCATATCTTCTCTCTTCTTCTTCTCTCTCTCCTCTTCCTACATAGCCTATAATATGGGCACTAATCTCCCCATAAGGGTAGTATCTCTCGGGAATAACCTGAATGCTTATCCCATATAGATTCAATCCGCTTTCCTCTACAGCGCTTATCTCTTTCCTATTCAAACCTTTGAGAATGACCAAAGGCACAAAAGGAGGTGTGATCCTCCTCTTTCTTTCTATTCGGTCTCTAATCTCTTCTTTGCAAACGCCTGTGATCTCACTGAGCCTTGTGAGCACCCACTCTCTTACCTCTCTCTTCTGGGCAAAGAACTCCTGAGGAATAAGAGTGAGAATAAATAAAGGTCTATCTTCAGCCAAAACCCTTCCCTTCCGGTCGTAGATAGAGCCCCGTGCCGCAGGGAGAGGAAGAAGACGAATACAATTTTTATCTGATAGTTGTTTATAATAAGAATAGTGGTTAACTTGCAGATTCCACAGGCTGAAGAAAAGAATAGTAAACAGAACTACTGTGCTGAAGGAAAATATTCTAAGGCGTGTTATTGACATAGAAATCTCTTTGCTCTCTTCAACAAACTAAAATAGGGAATAGCAAATATCCCTGTGTATATGCTCTCGGGAAGCAGGAGAATACACGGGAAGGAAGAGCGATACAAGAGAAGATAATGAAAAAAGCCGATAAAGAGAGAGGAAAGAAAAGCGATAAAGAAATATCCCAGATAGTGCTCGAGATAAAGCCTCTGCGAGTAGTGCCTTATGAAAGATATCAGAAGAAAGAAAGCCAGGGTATTCACTCCCCAGATATTGCCACTTAATCCATCCTTAATCAACCCGGCAAACAACCCAAAGGCAAAAACATCCTCTTTTTTCTTCTCCTTTAGAAAGGCAAAGAAAACAACTGAGAGAAGAAGAAGGTCGGGCTTTACCCCAAAGAATTTTATCTGGCGGAGAAGAGTCATCTGCACAGAAGCAATGAAGATGAGCAAAACTAAGGAGAGAGTTTTTTTAGACATAGGACTTCCTCTAAGTGATGAAAATCTACTGCGGGGTTGATAGAAGCCTCAAGATATAATCTGTTCAGATTCTTTTCTATCCTGCTTACCTTCCCAATAAATAAACCCTTAGGATACACACCTCCTTTTCCTGAAGAGATAATCACATCTCCCTTCTGGAGATCGCTATATTTATCAAGATAGGTCAACACACAGGAGGAAATATTGCCCTTTACTATTCCCGTATCTCGGGTTCTTTGCACAAGTGCTCCTACACGAGAACCTGGATCTAAAATAAGCATCACTTCTGCAGTCCTTAATCCCACATTCACTACCTTCCCTACCAGACCTTCTTTGGTAATTACTGGCATATCCCTTTCTATTCCATCCCTTTTTCCTTTATCAAGAAAAACTATTCTTCTCCAGTTATCCGCACTTTCTCCGATAACCTGAGCGGGGATATTTATATAACTCGGCTTCTTAAAAGACAAAAGGCCACGCAAGCGCTCATTCTCTTGCCTGGCCTCCTCTAAATCCACAATCCTCTGCTCTAACTCTTTTATCCTCTTTCTAAGTCTTTTATTTTCCTCCTCCAAAGTTGGTCTTCTTAGAATCCAAACTTCTTTGCTCGAGGAATTGAGCGAGATCAAGAAGTATCTCTGGATATCTATTAGATACCCCTCTACCTTTCTCCCTAACGCATGCTGATTCAACAAAAAGAGCAGAAAGAAGAAGATGAGAAAAAGAATCTTTCGCTTAATCACCTAACACGGGGAGCGATACTTACTCTCTTAAGGAAGCGCATCTCGGAAAGTGCCTTTCCTGTACCTAATGCTACTGCAGTTAGAGGGTCATCGGCGATATGCACAGGAAGTTTTGTTTCCTCAGCCAAGAGTTTATTCAGACCTCGAAGCAAAGCCCCTCCTCCTGCCAAAGTAATCCCTCTATCTACCAAATCAGCGGATAACTCTGGAGGAGTTCTCTCAAGAGCAACCCTTATTGTCTCTACTATAGTGGAAACAGGCTCGGACAAAGCCTCTCGAATCTCCTCTGAGGAGATGGTCAGGGTATGGGGAAGACCTGTAACCAGATCCCTTCCTTTTACCTCCATACTCATCTCCTCCTCTAATGGGTAGGCAGAACCTATCTTAATCTTTATCTCCTCAGCAGTCCTTTCTCCAATCATCAGATTATAGGTTTTTTTTAAGTATTGGATGATCGCCTCATCCATCTCATCTCCCCCAATACGGATACTCTTGGAAAAGACGATACCCGCTAAAGAGATTACCGCAACCTCTGTAGTTCCTCCTCCCACATCTACGATCATATTCGCTGTTGGTTCCTGCACAGGCAAACCTACACCAATGGCTGCAGCCATAGGTTCCTCAATCAGATAGACCTCGCGCGCTCCCGCATGCTCTGCAGAGTCTTTTACTGCTCGTTTCTCTACCTCGGTAATCCCGCTGGGAACAGCAATCACAATCCGTGGTTTTATCAAGAATCTCCGTCGTTGGGCTTTTCTGATGAAATAACGCAACATACTCTCGGTAACCTCAAAATCTGCAATTACCCCATCTCTCATTGGCCTTAGAGCCACAATGTTTCCGGGAGTCCTTCCCAACATCCTCTTTGCCTCCTCTCCCACCGTCAGCACACTATTTCCTCCTTTCTGAATAGCAACCACAGAAGGCTCACATAGAACAATGCCTTCGCCTTTTATATACACCAATGTAGTTGCTGTCCCCAGATCAATCCCCATATCATTGGAAAAAAGCCCAAAAAGGTCCTTAACCATAACCTCTTTATCTTTTTGTAAACTGAAATTTAGCCCGCGCTCCTCTTTGTCCGTATTTCTTTCTCTCTTTTTTTCGAGGATCGCGAGTAAGCAAACCCGCCTTTTTTAATAATGGACGCAAACTCTCATCTGCCTTTAACAACGCTCGGCTGATTCCGTGGCGTATTGCCTCTGCCTGTCCAGAGATCCCTCCTCCTTTAACATTCACCATAATCTTGTATTTCTCTAAAGAATTGGTAAGCATCAGGGGCTGTTTGAGCACTTTCTGCCAGCGAGAAAAAGGAAAATAATCCTCCACGGGCCGATGATTGACAACAATCTTTCCTCCTTCTTTTTGGTGAGGAATTAGTCTTACCCGGGCTACCGCTTCCTTCCTCTTACCTGTCGCCCAATATTCCTTCTCTAAACCACTTTCTTCCTTCTTCTCCACTTCCTCTTTGGGCTCTTTTTCCTCTACACCAGTCTCATTCATCTCTTTCTTTCCTCCTCTATTTTTTCGCTGAAGACCTTAAAGTCCCCGATACTTACAATACTCTATTTCCTTGACTTTCTCTTATTTACTTATGAGCAATCTCTATCTCTGTGGGCTTCTGTGCTAAATGAGGGTGCGTATTCCCTCTATAGACCTTTAACCTTCTGATCATCCTGCGCGCTAATTTATTCTTGGGAAGCATTCCTTTCACCGCCAGCATAATTATCCGCTCAGGCTTGCGGGCAAGAAGTTGAGCAAATGTCTCTTCCTTCAGCCCCCCAGGATAACCAGAATAATGCCTATACACTTTGCTCTCCCTTTTCTTACCTGTAACTCTGACCTTCTCTGCATTGATTACGATTACATAATCTCCCTTATCCTGATGAGGAGCAAAATCGGGTTTGTGTTTTCCCCGAAGAATATCAGCAATACGGGTGGCTAACCTTCCCAATACCTTCCCCTGGGCATCGATAAGATAAAATCTTCTCTGAGAAACTGTCTCTTTTTTCATATCTTCTACCATACCAAATTCCCCTAACTTTGTCAACTTATCCCTTTCAGTTTCTTCTTTATTTCTGTTGCTGGTTTAAATACTACTACTTTGTGTGCTGGAACCATCACTTCTTCGCCTGTGCGGGGATTTCTTCTTTTTCTTTCCTTGCGCAACCTTATCTTGAATACCCCAAAATTACGCAATTCTACCTTCTCTCCTTTCAGTAGGCTTTCTCTGATTATCTCCAGCACCCCCTCCACTACCTTTTCTACCTTCTGACGAGGCAAGTCAATGTCTCTGCTAATTCTGCTTACTATCTCTTTTTTAATCATTGAACACCCCCTTTTTTTGGAGCGGGCGATGAGAATCGAACTCACGCTTACAGCTTGGAAGGCTGTTGTTCTACCACTAAACTACGCCCGCTTTATAAAATAATAACAAAAAAATGAGTTAGTGTCTATTCATCTCCTTCTTTATTGCCTCGGGAATCATCTCTATCAGATCACTGGCAATCATTCCCTCCTCACCTTTCTCTTGAGCGCTTAGATCTCCGGCTAAACCATGCAGATAAACTCCTAATTTCGCTGCCTCAAAACAAGAAAAGCCTCTTGCTAACAGACTTCCTATCATTCCACTCAGCACATCTCCCATTCCGGCAGTAGCCATTCCTGGATTTCCAGTATGGTTTACATAAACCTCACCCTTCGCACTACTGACCACTGTGCCATATCCTTTAAGTACCACGGTCAACTTATACCTTCTGGCAAACTCAAGAGTGAGTTTTTCGCGCTCCTTTTCTATCTCCTCTACACTTTTCTTCAGTAAGCGCGCAAATTCTCCCGGGTGAGGAGTAATTATCATCTCTGCCTTTCTCTGGAGAAGAACATCTAAATGTACAGATAAAGCGTTAAGGGCATCAGCATCAACAACAAGAGGTTTATCAAGCACCTTTATCAACTCTCTTATTAACCTCTCCGTCTCTCTATTCCGGGAGAGTCCGGGACCCAAAATTAGAGCATCTACCTGCTTACTGAACTCACAAATAAAGGAATAGGCTTTAAGCCCTATAAATCCCTTTTTACTTTCTGTCAAAGGTTTGGCGATCACTTCCAACACCGCACTTTCTACCACAGAAGTAAGACTGCTGGGAACTCCTAAAAACACCAAGCCTGCTCCGGTGCGCAGTGCTCCTTTTGCGGCTAAAAGCGCCGCTCCACTCATTCCCAAAGAGCCAGCGATGATAAATAGCCTGCCATAATCCCCTTTATGCGAATCTAATCTGCGGGGAGGAAAGATGGGTCTGTTCATAAGCGATTGCTTGAGCAATGGCATAGTCCTTGGTATGGGAGATGCTTATTGCTACAGTTTTATTAATCCTCCCTTCGGAAGTAAATCTCACTCTTGGCTCTCCCTCTGCATTATTGACTATCTCCATTTCCCTCCAGGATATCCTCCCTTTCCCTAAGGACTTTATTATTGCCTCCTTAGCCGCAAAGCGTCCAGCCAAATGCTGATAAAAATTTCTCCTCGCCCGGGCAAACTCTATCTCTGTGCGGGTAAAGATTCTATACAATAATCGCTGCCCCCATTTATCAACCGCTTTCTTTATCCTCTCCACCTCTATCAAATCAACTCCACACCTCAAATCCATAGTTTCTGCTAATCTATTCCCGGGCACTGCTTATAATTTCTTTCATCTCCTTCACTGCTCTCTCCAAACCAACCAACACCGCGCGCGAGATAATAGAATGTCCAATATTAAGTTCCTCGATACCCTCTATTCTGGCTACTGCCCAAACATTCTGATAGTTTAGACCATGCCCCGCACTCACCCTTAACCCCTGCTCTCTTGCTCGCTCTTTAGCCATCCTCAACTTCTCAAGTTCTTGTCTTTGTTCTTTAGCCGAAGCATTGGCATATCTACCTGTATGCAGTTCCACAATCTCTGCTCCCACCTGCTGACTTGCTTTCACTTGCTCTATCTGGGCATCAATAAACAAACTTACCTGTATCCCTGCTTTTCTCAATCTCTCTATCACCTTTGCCAGTTCTTTCCTCTTTCTCAGCACATCCAGTCCTCCCTCAGTAGTAAGTTCCCTTCTTCGCTCCGGAACTAAAGTAGCACAGTCAGGCTTGAGGTCAAGAGCAACATCTACAATAGAAGGGTTGATGGACATCTCTAAGTTCAACTTTGTCTTTATCACCTCTTTTAATAGATAAAGGTCTCTCTCCTGAATATGTCTTCTGTCTTCGCGTAGATGAACCACAATCCCTGCACATCCCGCAAGTTCACAAATCCCTGCGGCTACCACAGGGTCAGGCTCAATCCCTCCTCTTGCTTGCCTCAAAGTAGCAATATGGTCAATATTTACACATAACCTGACCATTTTATTCCTTCAAGGAAGGAGAAAACACATTCTGTTTTTCCTTCCACTCTGAGATATCCTTCACCTCCACCTCTATTAGAGGAACTTCGGAAAGAAGGGAGATTTGAACAGGTAATTTTATATGCACCGGAAGTTTATATCTACCAGGGTTTAACTCTGAGAGATCCACAAACGCTATGATATCACTCTTCTTCATCCTCTCCAAGTCCTCTCTTGGGCCTGTAAGCGTAATATTCACGCTCTTGGTTGAAGTCTTAAAAAAAAAGTTAAAAGAAGAGAGAAGAAACTTCAAAGGCACATCCTTGAATTCCTTGTTCACCAGATCTCTTTCAATAGGAATACTTACCTCTATTATCTCTGAGGAAGAAGGATGCCCCTTTGCTAAGGGACGAAGAGAAACACGCCGAGTAAAAGACTTGGTGTATCCTGTTACCTTAACAGGAGAGGTATAAACATACTTAAGGTTCTTGAGAACCTTCTCGGGTCCCTCTACTAAACAGATATTAGGATTCAACTTGATCTTCTTCTTCACAATTCTATACCCCTCTCCTACTCTTCCCTGGATATCTGGCTTGATAGGAAGCCATTTTCTTATCAACCTATCCAAACTTACTCTGATAGTAGAAGGCTTAATAGAGACTACCTTCACTCCGGAAGGAACTTCTATATTCTGAGCAGAAAGAGTAAAACTATACTCTCCTGCCTTCTCTATTCCTTCTATCTTATAGTAAATCCTTAAATCTGAAGGAAGCAAACTCAGTCTATTCTTAGGCCCTCTTAGCAGGACATCTACCTTATCTGTGCTGCGAGTAATAATCACCATCCCCGCCGGGGGTTCTATATTCAGACTTGCTCTTCTTTCTATCTCCTCCTTCTGCTCCCCGGCAACATAGAACCAGAGGATAATAGCCAAGAATAAGGAGATAATCTTGAGAGAAAGATTATGCACAAAGAGATTCTTTATATTATGCATTCTTTGTATATAAGGCTTTTAATCTCTGGGTTAATTCCTGAGTATCTAAGTTGCTCTTTAAATCTCCGTCCACTGCCAAAGAAATCTCTCCTCTCTCCTCAGAAACAACAATGCAAATAGCGTCGCTCTCCTCACTCAAACCTACCGCTGCCCGATGGCGTGTTCCCAGATTCTTTCCTAAATACGGATTCTCGCTCAAAGGAAAAAAACAACGACAGGAAGCAATCCTCTCCTCCTGCACAATCAGCCCTCCATCGTGTAAAGGAGAATGGGGGTTAAACACCGCTAAAATAAGCTCTTTGCTCAGATTTGCATCCAGACAGATACCATTCTCAATATAGTTTTTTAACCCTGTCTCTCGGGCGATCACGATCAGGGCTCCAATCCTGCGGCGCGCCAGAATACTCACTGCTTTAACAATCTCCTCAAGGACCTTCTCTTCCCGAGCCAAGAAGCGAAACCAACGGTTTTGTCCTAAATGGGCAAGCCCTCGGCGGAGTTCAGGCTGAAAGATTATCAGAAAAGCAATGACGCTAATAGCGAATATCTTGGTAAGTAACCAGTTAATAATATTAAGTTGCAAAACTTGGGCAATAAAAAAGGCAATAAACAGAACTATTAATCCTTTTAATACCTGAACAGCCCGAGTGCCTTTTATAAACAAGAGTACAAAATAAATTACTATCCAAACAGCAGTTATCTCTAATATCGGCTTCCACCAACTAAGCAGATAATGCATTTCTTTCCATCTCGGTTTCTATTGCAGAGAGCAATATATTATTTTGCTCACCCTCTCGATCACTCTTTTTCCTCTATCTCCTCTCTTAAGGAAAGATCTTCAAAGCGTGCATATTCCTTAATGAAAGCAAGTTTTATGGAACCTACAGGACCGTTTCGCTGCTTTCCGATAATCACCTCAGCAATTCCTTTGTTCTCTTCGGTGGGATTGTAGTATTCTTCCCGTAATAATAAAAGCACAAGGTCTGCATCCTGCTCTATTGCTCCTGATTCTCTCAGGTCAGAGAGTTGAGGACGGTGGCTTGTTCTTGCCTCTACTGCTCGGGAAAGTTGGCTAATCGCTATCACGGGAATATTCAGTTCCCGCGCCAATGCCTTTAGAGAACGGGAGATCTCGGAAATCTCCTGCTGACGATTCTCTGCTTTTGCTGGTCCTTGCATTAACTGCAGGTAATCTACTATCACCATCTGGATATTATAGCGTGCTTTTAACCTCCTTGCTTTGGCACGCAATTCTAAAACAGAGATCCCTGGAGTATCATCCACAAATATAGGTGCTTCACTAAGTTTACTCGCAGCATTGATTAACACTGGCCAATCAGAATGGGAAAGGAAACCTGTGCGTACCTTGTGTGCATCAATACGCGCACAGGAGCAGAGCATTCTCTGCACCAGTTGTTGACGGGACATCTCCAGACTAAAGAAAACCAGAGGAAACTTGTGCACTAAGCCTACACTCTCAGCGATAGAGCAAGCAAAAGCACTCTTACCCATAGAAGGTCTACCCGCAATGATGATTAAATCCGAAGGCTGGAGTCCGGCAGTCATCACATCCAGTTCTCTAAAACCACTGGGAATTCCTGTAATATTGGCTTTATTTTGGTAAAGACGGTCTATCGTCTCTATGCTGTCCTTTATTAACTGATTAAAAGAAAAAACCTTGGATTCTACCCTATACTGAACAACATTAAAGATAGCCCTCTCTGCTCTATCTAAAAGCAGATCGGGATCCTGAGAGGAGTCATAACTTTCCTTTATTATCTGGGTAGAGGCAGAGATTAATCCCCTTAACAGGGCTTTTTCCTTTACAATATGTGCATACTCCTCAATATTAGCGGAACTGGGAACAACATTGGTTAAAGTGGTTAGATAACTTACCCCTCCTACCTCCTTCAACCACTTTCTCTTTTTCAGTTCTTCTTTAAGCGTGATTAGATCTACTGCTTTCCCTTGCTCAAATAGGGAAACAATAGCAGAGAAGATACGGCGATGTTTCTCTTGATAGAAATAATCCTCTTTTAGAATCTCTATCGCTTGAGGAATCGCCTCTTTATCTAAAAGCATTGCCCCCAGCACGCTCATCTCTGCTTCTATATTCTGGGGGGGGACTCTCTCTATGCCCTCAATGCTCATCTCTCTTCTCGGCAACGCAAACTCTAAGGTCAGTAATTACCTGAGCGCTTAATCTTACCTTTACATTATACACTCCTAATTTTCTTATTGGCTCCTTGATCTCTATATTCTTTTTATCAATCTCCAATCCCTTCTCCTTGAGCGCATCTGCGATATCTCTGCTGGTAATCTCTCCGAAAATTCTGTCCTTCTCACCTACCACAGCAAATAGAGTGCAAGAGGTGCGAGATATTTGTTCAGCCAATCTTCTAAGTTCCTCTTCCCTCTCTTTCTCCTTCCTGAGTTCCCTCTCTCTTTTTTGCTGAATAACCTTCACATTCCTGGTGCTGGCAAGCAAAGCCATTCCTTTAGGAAGAAGAAAGTTGCGCGCATAACCATCCTTTACCTCTACAATATCTCCCTCTTTTCCTAACCTGGGAATGTCGGTAAGCAGGATTATCTTCATCTTGCCTTAGTTAGTGATTAACAAAATAATTACCAAAACAATCTTTGCTCTCTACCCGGGCAACAAAGCAATGTTCCTTGCCCGTTTAATGGCTTTACTCAACTCTCGTTGATGTTTAGCGCATACTCCGGAGACGCGGCGAGGAATAATTCTTCCTCTCTCACTTACAAACTTCTTCAGCACCTCAACATTCTTGTAATCAATAAATACCCTACTATTTTGTCTGCTCTTTTTGATCTGTTCACAAAACCTGCACATCTTCCTTACTGCAAACACTCTTTCTCCTCTCTTTCTTTTCTTTGCTGTTTTGTTGCTTTTCATCTCTCTCTCCTTAGTTTATTCAAAAACTAAAATGGAGGCTTTTCCATCTCTGAAAGAGGAGTTTGCTCACCATTAATCTCCTCTGTATATTCTCCGTTTTTGGAACCTGCCTCCTTAGGAATATCAGCCTCCAAGACCTCTCTTGATTCTGAGAATCCCTCTTCGCCGGTCTTCCCTGTGGTAAGAAAATGCACCCTATTAGCCACCACCTCTGTAATATTCCTCTTTACTCCATCCTGCCCCTCCCAAGAGCGAGAGGATAATCGCCCTTCCACCAATACCGAACTCCCTTTGCTTAAATATCGACTACATGTCTCTGCCTGCTTGCCCCAAACAACAATACGAACAAACTCTACCTCTTCCTTCCTTTCCCCTGATTGAGTAGTATAGGTCCTGTTTATAGCGATGCTAAAATTCAACACTGGCGAGCCTTGGGGGGTATAACGCAATTCTGGATCACGCGTCAGATTTCCACCTACAAACACCCTATTTATCCCGGTCATTTCTCCCTCCAATCTACTTCATCCTCACAATTAAAATCCGCAAGATATCCTCCTCTAACTGACAGGCTCTCTTTATTTTCTCTACTGACTGGGGAGAAAGCAGGAAGTGAAAAAGAAAATAGACTCCTCTATTCTCCTTCCCTATCCTATAGGCTAATTTCCGCTCTCCCCAAGGTTGAAAGTTTTTGATCTTCCCCCCCTCCTGAGTAATCAACTTCTCAATTTTCCTGCTTATCTCCTCTTCCCTTTCCTTACCCAGGTGTGGTTTTAGAATAAGCATCCCCTCGTATCTGTGCATCTTCACTCCTTTCAAACCTTTAAATGCTTTATCATCTTCCTGTCAGATTATCTATCTCTTGGAATTTTAATTATTCTATCATAAACCTCTTATTTTTACAACCCCTTGTTTAGAATATATCTTCTTACCGCCTCGGGAACTAAATAGCGAATAGACTCCCCTCTTTTTACCTTCTCCCTGATCTGAGAAGAGGAAATGGGAAAAACCTCTCCTTCTATCTTCTGGGCTCCTTGCTCCTTCAGGGGAAAACCAGGGCGTTCTATCACTGCAAACCTCACCAATTGCAAAAGTTTATCCTTTTCCTTCCAAGAGGAGAAATGATTCCAGGCATCAGAGCCAAGAATAAAGAACATCTCCTCTCGATCATAAACCTTTTTCAGTTCTCTTATTGTATCTATAGAGTAGGAAACTCCCTTTCTCTTTATCTCCAGAAAAGAAACCTCAAAATAAGGGTTTCTTTTTATGGCTAAACAAACCATCTTGTATCGGCAGAGTGCAGGAGCGTTCTCTTTTTTAAAAGGAGCAAGAAAAGAAGGAATAAATATTACCTTCTCCAACTCCAATTCCTGCCTCGCCTGTTCGGCTAATAGAAGATGCCCTAAATGAACAGGATCAAAAGACCCTCCTAAAACTCCGATGCGCATATTTCTTCCCACAAAGCCTTTACTCTCTTATCTGTCCTCTTCCATAAATGAGATATTTATAGGAAGTAAGTTCCTCCAAAGCCATAGGGCCACGACAATGTATCTTATCTGTGCTAATACCCATCTCTGCTCCCATTCTAAATTGTTCCCCATCGGTAAAGCGTGTAGATGCATTCCAGTAAACACAGGCTGAATCCACCCTTTGCAGAAACTCCTCTGCTTTTTTTCTATCATCGGTGATAATTGCATCGGAGTGCTTTGTTCCATACTTGTTGATATGCTCTATTGCTTCCTCCAAACTCTCCACCACCTTTATAGAAAGGATAAGATCCAAATACTCTGTGCTCCAATCCTCTTCTTTCGCTTCCTTCACCTGCAGTTTGCTGATAGCGTCTAATATCTGCTTTGTCTTCCTGCATCCACGCACTTCTACTCCCGAGTTCTGCAATCTTCTTACAATAAAGGGAAGAAAACGAACTGCAACATCTGTATGAATGAGCAGGGTCTCCATTGCATTACAGGTGGAAGGTTTCTGCACCTTTGCATTATAGCATATCTCCTCTGCCATATTCAGGTCTGCATCTTCATCTACATAGATATGACATATCCCTTTATAATGCTTTATCACCGGAATCCTTGACTTTTCCACTACCTTTCTTATCAGTGATTCTCCCCCGCGGGGGATGATCAGGTCAATATAATCACTTAGGGTTAAGAGAATATCTACCGCTTCTCTTTCTTTGCTCTCTATAAGGTTTACTGTCCCTTCTGGCAGATACGGCTTTATTGCCTCCCTTAATGCTTGAGTAATTGCTTGATTAGAGTTAAATGCTTCCTTTCCTCCTTTAAGAATCACTGCATTTCCGCTCTTTACACAGAGAGCACTGCAATCTGCGCTGACCTCAGGGCGAGATTCATAAATAACAGCAATCACCCCGATAGGCACACGCACCTTTCTAATCTTCAAACCTTGCACCCCCTCCCATTCTTTTATAAGTTTTCCTACAGGATCCTCCAGATGAACTATCTTCTCTATCCTTTCGGCTATCTTCAAAACTCCCTGCTCATCCAGTTTTAAACGCCCGAGAAAGGCGTTGCTCTGCCCCTTAGCCAGTTCTAAATCTTTCTTGTTGGCTTTTGCAATCCTCTGTTTATGCTCTCTAAGTGCCTCAGCCATTGCCAGGAGAGCCTTGTTTCTCTGCGCCGATCCGCAATTGGCTAACTCTTTACTTGCTTTCCTCGCTCTCTGAGCAATACAGATTATCTCGGTGGATAACTTCTTCATAGTATCTGTAACCCAACCTCCTTTCAATCTCTCTACTCTGCAAACCTTTTATCTTCTCAACCTCCTCTTGAGAGTAGTTTACCAGTCCTCGTCCTATCTCCTCTCCATTTTCATCTATGATAGAAACCACATCTCCTACTTTAAACCTCCCTTTGGTGCCTACAATTCCCGAAGATAGTAAACTCTTGCCTTTCTTAAGTAAAGCCTCCTTGGCTCCTTTGTCCACAATTACCTCTCCAGATGGAAGCGAAGAGAAAGCAATCCAACTCTTGCGGGCAGGAAGTTTTTTTTGGGCTAAGAACAGAGTTCCTTTTTTCCTCCCCTCAATGATCTGCTTAACAATTCCTTTCTCTCTTCCGTTAGCGATAAGGGTAGGTATCCCCGCTCTTGTTGCTATCTTTGCCGCCTGTAGTTTGGAAGCCATTCCTCCCTTGCTCAGACCTTCCTCTTGCTCAAATACCATCCTCTCTATCGCTGGTGTAATCCTCTCCACCACAGAAACTACCTTCCTCCCCTCAGAGTAAAAACCTTCAACATCCGAAAGGATGAGAAGAAGTTGAGCATTTACTAAACTGGCTACCAAACTTGCTAATAGATCATTGTCTCCAAACTTTATCTCTTCGGTAGAAACACTGTCATTCTCATTTATAATCGGAACCACCCCCCACTCCCAGAGGATGGAAAGGGTATGTCGCACATTGAGATAGCGCTGGCGTTGGTTTAAATCTTCCCGGGTAAGCAAAATCTGAGCACTTAGATAGGGTTGGAGAGAATGTTTGTATCTATTCATCAACTCCACCTGCCCTATAGCTGCTAATCCCTGCTGAAAAGGAAGAAAGCCCTTCTTTCTCTTTAGCCCCAACATCCCCAAGCCAGCGGCAATCGCTCCTGAACTCACCAGAACAACTTTAATCTTCCTATTGAGCAAGTATTTAATCTGCTCCCCTATCTCCTTGATCTGTTGTTCCTCCAACCTTCCCTCTTTGCTTAATACCCTTGTCCCTACCTTGATTACTACTCTTTTTATATGCGTAAATTCTTGCATACTCTAAACACTATCCTCCAAAACCTTCTTTAGCCTCTCTATTCCCTCGCCGGTAAAAGCAGAGATGGGATAGGTCTGTTGTTTTATCTTTGAGTTAAATAAAGCAATATTCCTCTTTGCCTCTAAAAGGTCTATTTTATTAAGTACGATAATCTGCTTTTTAGAGAGCAAGTCCTTGTTATAGGCTTCAAGTTCTTTGTTTAAGGAGTTAAAGGTGGATAAAGGATCTTGGGGATTAATCTGGGAGAGGTCTATCAAATGAATCAAAAATTTTGTGCGTTCAATATGACGAAGAAAAAGTGTACCCAATCCCTTTCCTTTGCTGGCTCCTTTTATTAAACCTGGAATTTCGCATATTACTATCTCCTTCTTCCCTTTTAGCACTCCTAACACAGGAGCGAGAGTGGTAAAAGGATAATCGGCAATTTTGGGTTTAACATTAGAAAGTCTGGAGATGAGTGTAGACTTGCCACTATTGGGATATCCTATTATTCCCCCATCTGCAACCAGTTTTAATTCCAGTTTAAGTTCTCTTTCTTCTCCCTCTTCTCCCTGCTGAGCAATCTGATGCACATTACCTGCTCCCCCTTTGCCTCCATAAGCAACAACTACCTCACTTTCAGGAGTGGCTAAATCTCGCAATAGACAATTATCTCTTGCATCAAATATTACTGTCCCCACCGGGACCCTGATTATACAATCCTCTCCTTCTTTCCCTTGCTTATAATTACTTCCTCCTCTGCCTCCTTTTTGAGCAAAATAATACTGTTTATAATGGAAATCGGCTAAGGTGCTCAAATGGGGGTCTGCTTTAATAATTACATTTCCACCTCTCCCCCCACTTCCTCCAGTAGGGATCCTCTTTCCACGCCGATTTCTTACCCAACTATTGCAACCGTCTCCACCTTTTCCGCCTTTCACGAATATCCTTGCTTCATCCACGAACATCTACCCTTGTTCCTCTAAACACTACCACTCCGGAGGTAAGGGCAAAAAGGGTATCGTCTCTCCCTCTCCCTACATTAAGACCGGGCTTAAATCGTGTTCCTCGCTGACGGACAATAATTCCTCCTGCAGGCACAAAACTTCCTCCATAAACTTTCACCCCCAGCCTCTTTGAACGGCTATCTCTTCCATTCTGTGTGCTTCCCTGTCCTTTTTTGTGCGCCATTTTACCTCCCTCTTTGCAACCTTTCAGAAGTTGAGTTTATTATATACTCCCTTATCCTTCTTTGCAATAAACTTTGCCGCAGCAATCGCCCCTTGAGCGAACGCTTTGCGTGAATGTGCCTTATGCGTTAATTCCAGCCTCTCGCCATCGGTAACAAAAACCACTGTATGCTCACCTACTACATCTCCTCCTCTTAAAGAGTGCATCCCTACTTCCTCTCTATTACCCGCCTCCTTGACTATCTGCGCCAACCTCTTTGCTGTGCCACTGGGTGCATCTTTTTTAAAGCGATGATGGAATTCGCTGATCTCTACCCTATACTCCTTCCCTAAATACTTTGCTGTTTCCTCTATTAGCCGGAAGAGCAGATTTACTCCTCTGCTCATATTGGGAGAGATAAAGATAGGAATGACCTCTCCTGCTTCTCTTATCTCTTTGCTCTCTGCGGGAGTAAATCCGGTGGTGCCAATCACCATTGCTTTTCTGCACTCCTTTGCTACCCTTATATGCTCTAAGGTCGCCTGAGAAGTGCTGAATTCTATAAGCACATCAGATATTCTGATTACCTCCTCTGCTTTCTCTTTTAGATGAATCCCTACCCTCTCTCTTCCGATTATCTCTCCAATATCCTTACCCAGAAGAGGATGATCCTCTCTCTCCAAAGCCCCACAAACCTCTATCTCCTTATCATCAAATGCTAAAAGGGCAATAGTTCTGCCCATCTTCCCGCAATATCCACTAATGCTAACCTTTATCATATCCTTTCCTCTCCTTTCCTCCAAGATTTGCCTGGTATTTATACCTATGTAGACCTGCGCTCTGCTTGCTTCTTGCTTAAACTGATCCTTCCTTGATCATCTATCCTGATTACCTTTACCAACACCTCATCCCCTACCTTTATCACATCTCCTACTCTTCTTATATATCTATCACTTAACTCCGAGATATGAATCAATCCATCCTGCCCCGGAAAGATCTCACAGAAGGCTCCAAAATCTGTTATTTTCCTTACTTTGGCTAAATAGAGTTTGCCTACCTCTGGTTGTTCAGTAAGGGAATGGATCATCGCTATCGCCTTCTTTAAAGCCTCCTTATCAGGAGAAGCAATCATCACCTTTCCCTGCTCATCTATGTCAATTACCACTCCTGTCTTGTGAATAATCTCCTTGATATTTTTTCCTGCAGGACCAATTACATTTCCTATCTTGGCAGGATCTATCTCTACAACACTAATGCGGGGAGCGTAGGGAGAAAGATCGGGACGAGGTTTATCTATTGTCTCTGCCATCTTGTGCAGAATCTGTTCACGCGCCTCCTTGCTTTGCTTAAAAGCCTGAGCAATAATCTCTAACCCCAGCCCTTCTATCTTGAGATCCATCTGAATAGCGGTAATCCCTTTTGAGGTTCCTGCAATCTTCAAATCCATATCTCCATAATGGTCTTCATCTCCGGCAATATCGGTAAGCAAAACAACTTCCTCTCCTTCCTTTAGCAAACCTACCGCCACGCCAGCCACTGCAGATTTTACTGGCACGCCAGCATCCATCAACGCCAAACTCCCCCCACACACAGTAGCCATAGAAGAGGAACCATTAGACTCCAGGATATCAGAGACTATCCTTATGGTATAAGGAAACTCCTCCTCTGAAGGAAGCACACTCTTTAAGGCTCGCTCCGCTAACACTCCATGTCCTATCTCTCTTCTTCCTGGAGCACGTAAAGGTTTTACCTCGCCTACACTAAATGGAGGAAAGTTATAATGGAGCATAAACTTCTTTCTGCTCTCTCCTTCCAAAGCCTCCACAATCTGCTCATCCATCTTTGTCCCTAAGGTAACCACTACTAAACTCTGCGTCTGCCCACGAGTAAACAACGCTGAACCATGGGTGCAGGGAAGAACTCCTACCTTGCACTCAAGTTTTCTAATCTCTTTAAACCCTCTTCCATCCTGCCTTCTTCTCTTCTCTATAATCAATCTTCTTGCCTCTCTCTTTCTTATCTCTTCTAATATCGCCTTTACCTCCCTTTCTATCTCCTCTTTCTCTAATTCCCCTGAAGATATCTCTTTCTTTATCTGCTCACATACCTTTGTAAACAAAAGGTCGAAATGCTCTCTCCTTTCTTTCTTATCTGCTAACTCCACAATCCTCCTGATTTCCTGCTCGCATATCTCTTTCACTTTTAGATAGAGAGAGAATTCCTCTACTTTCTTGCGCACAAACTCCTTCTTCTCTATCCTCCTTTCTGCAAACATCTCCTTCTGGAGAGCAATAATCTGCTTTATCACTCCTTGGGCAATCTTCATCGCCTCCAAAATACTCTCCTCCTTCACCTCTTTTCCCTCTCCTTCCAGCATCAGAATCTCCTGCTCTGTTGCCGCAACTATTAGATTCAATTCGCTTTCTTCCTGTTGGGCGTAAGATGGATTGACGATGAAACCTCTTCTATCTTTACCTATCCTTATTGCTCCTGCATATCTGCTAACAGGCAAGTCCGAGAGGATCAGGGCTATACAGGTGGCGTTAACCGCTAACCAATCCGGTTCATTCTTTCCATCTGCAGACAAAACCATAGATACAATCTGAACCTCATGGTTGAAGCCTTCAGGGAAAAGAGTCCTCACTGTGCGGTCAATCAATCTCGAGACTAAAATTTCTTTCTCCGTAGGTCTCCCCTCCCTCTTGAAGAACCCTCCGGGAATTTTACCTACTGCGTATGTCCTTTCCCGGTAGTCAACGGTCAAAGGAAGGAAATCGCTCTCTTCTTTTGGCTCCTTCGCCCAGGTGAGCGCGCTAAGCACTACCGTTTCTCCACAACGAACAGTAACTGCTCCTGCAGCCTGCTTGGCTATCTCTCCTGTTTCTACAATAAAATTCTCTGTTCCTATCCTTATTGTCCTTTTCACCTCTACACCCTCTTTTTAATCTCTCTCTGTGTCAAGCGGACACAGAAAGATTTACTTACGCAGACCTAATTTGTTGATAGTCTCTTGATATTTGAGTAGGTCTTTTCTTTTTAGATACTCCAACATTCTCTTACGCTGGCCAATTAACTTGAGCAAGCCTCGGCGAGAATTGGTATCTTTTTTAAACTTCTTAAAATGCTCGGTAAGTTTATTAATTCTCTCTGTTAAAAGGGCAATCTGCACAGGACAAGAGCCTGTATCTTTCTCGTGCACCCTAAATCTCTCCATTATCTGCTTCTTCTCTTCCTTGCTTAACATCTCTCCCTCCAATACCGTCTTGCTTCCTCCTCGTCTTTTCGGATTTGAGAAATCAACTCTTCTCTACTACTAAACCTCTGCTCTTCGCGAATCCTCTTCTTTAAAACCACTTCTATCTCTTTTTCATATATCTCCTGAGAAAAATCAAGAATATATACCTCTATCCTCTTCTCCCCTCCGGAAGAAAAACTTGGACGCGTCCCGATATTCACCAACCCTCCTCTCAGTTCCCTATCTACCTTTACCTGAGCAATGAACACCCCTGAGGGGAGGATAAGTTCAGAGGGAGGAAAAAGATTTGCCGTAGGATAACCCAGATCTCTTCCATACCCCCGTTCTCTCTTTACCTTCCCTCTAATTGTCCACGGCCGGCCTAAATACCTCTCTACCTGCCTGAACCTTCCCTGGGAAATAAGAGAACGAATCAAACTACTACTTACCATCTCTCCTTCTATCTTAAAAGGAGCAACAATTAAAACTCTGAAAGCATATCTTTCTCCTAACCTTTTCATCAATCTGCTATCTCCCTGCTCCTGTTTCCCAAAGCGATAATTATCTCCTAATACCAGAGCCCTTACTCTTAGTTTCTCTTTCAAAATCTTCTGTACAAACTCCTCGGGCGAAAGAGAGGCAAAAGAAGGAGTAAACTCTATTTCATTATATATATCAATGCCTAACTTGCCAACCATCTCTCTCTTCTGGGCATAGGAAGTAATCAATTTTATTCTTTTATTTGCAACCACCTCCTCGGGATGAGGCTTAAAGGTGAGCAAAACGCTTTTTACTCCTATCTTATGCGCATATTCTACTGTCTGCCGAATTACCTTCTGATGGCCTAAATGCAACCCATCAAACACTCCAATAGTAACCACACTGCCTTCTGCGCAAACATTGATTTCTCTCAAGGTAGGCACAAATCGCATTTAATAATTCTTTCTTTAAGTTGCTCAAAACTCATTCTCCTTAAAGTAGGGATATCCACACTCTCGGCTAAGGTAAACTCCCCACTCTTTATCCTCTTAAGCCTCAATAAATGTCCACCACAACCAAGCACCTCTCCTACATCATGGCAGAGAGTGCGCACATAAGTTCCTTTGGAGGAAGAAAGAAAAAAATCTACATCTGGAGGAGAGAAATTGGTTACCTCAAAGCGATAAACGAATATCTTTCGTGGTTTCCGCGCCACCTCTTTGCCTTCTCGCGCAAGTTTATATAACCTTCTTCCTTCATATCGCAAGGCGGAAACCATAGGAGGGATCTGCTCAATCTCTCCGGTGAATTGAGCGAATGCCTTCTCTATATCTTCTCTTTTCAGCGAAGAGTAATCTCTACGCAGGATCTCCTTCCCATCTGCATCCTGAGAATCAGTAGAGATACCCAAGCGAAGAGTTCCCTCATACTCCTTGTCTTCGCTGCTAAATTTATTGAATAACTTGGTATACCTCCCCAACAACACTACTAAAACTCCTGTGGCTAAGGGGTCAAGGGTGCCTGCATGCCCTACTTTCTTTATCTTAAAACGCTGACGGATAAAGTTCACCACATCATAGGATGTCCACCCTCCGGGTTTATCCACGATCAGAATCCCTTCAACCTTCTCTCCCAACCTTAAAACACTCATCTTCTTAAACTTCTCTCTACCTCTTTCCTAATCTCCTCTATCACCTTGCTTTCTATCTCCTTCAACTCCCCAGATATGGAGCAACCACTTGCTCTAAAATGTCCTCCTCCCTCAAAGAGTTTGGCAATCCTGTTTACATCTACCTTTCCCTTTGATCTCAAACTCACCTTTACCCTCTTTTCCTGTTCCCTTTCCTCAGAAGAGTTTAGTTCCTTAAACAAGGCAACCACCTCTACATCCTTGATTGCGCATAGATAATTGATAAGCACATCGGTATGGGTAATCTCCTCTATCTTCTCCGCCTCTCTAATTTCATCTATCATCCTCTGATTGATTTCTCCCCAAACTATTTTTCCATCTTCGCTTATCTGAAGGGTAGAAAGAACCCTCTCTATCAACTTAATCCCAGAAAATGGAATACTGTAGATTTTCTCCTGTATCTCTTGTGGCTTTAACCCGGTAGCCAATAGATTACTTATTATCTGATGAGTATAGGAAGTAGTAGAAAACCTGAAGCAGTTTGTGTCTGTAAGGATAGCAACATAGAGGAGGAGAGCCTCTTCTTTTGTGGGTTGTTGAGCAAAGGCAAGAAAGAGCTGGTAAACCATCTCCCCTACCGAACTGGCTTTGGTATCCAAAAAATTTATATCCCCAAACCTCCTGTTGCTTATATGATGGTCAATATTGATAACTATGGGCAGAGAAGAAAAAAAGGTTTTTACCTCCCTTAAACGCTCATACTCACTGCAATCAAGAACTATCCCCACCTCCCACCCTTCGCCTTTCTCCTTGGTGGATATCCATTCTCGGTAAGGAAGAAAGTCGTATATAGAAGGAGGAAGAGTGGGATTGAGCACCTTCACCTTCTTTCCCATTCTTTTCAGCAGAGAAGCGAAAGCCAATTCACTTCCCAAGGAATCTCCATCGGGATTGATATGAGAACCGATTAAAAAAGAGGAGTATTTCCGGCAAACCTCTACTATCTTTTCCTTCTCGCACATTCTTATAAAATTTCCTCCCTTTCCTTCTTTACTTTCTCTATTAACTCTGAGATACGATCACTATACTCCAAGGAAGGATCAAATCTAAAACGAATCCGGGGAATATATCTCACTCGCATCCTCTTTCCTACCTCCCTCCTCAGATAGGGAGATATCTCCTCTAAATAACTCAATATAGCCTTTCTCTCTCCTTCTCCTCCCAGCACACTAAAATAGACCACCGCTATTCTCATATCTCTATTTACTCCTACCTTGGTGATGGTAAAAAGACTTTTTTCTGGAACCTCCATCTTTCTCAACACCTCCACAATCTCCTGATGAATAAACTCGGCTATGCGTAGACATCTTTTCTCTGTGGCCATCTCTTACTCCTCCAGTTTCTGGGCAATCTCTCTTTTCTCATACACCTCTATAACATCTCCTATCTTTATATCATTATAATTCTCTAAACTCATTCCGCATTCAAACCCTTCCTCTACCTCACGCACATCCTCTTTAAACCTCTTCAATGACCTTATCCTTCCGTCATAGATAACCACATCATTACGAATTAGATGTGCCAGATCATTACGCCTTACCCTTCCCTTAAGCACAAAGCAACCCGCTACTGTTCCCACTTTGGGTATCTTAAATACCTGACGCACCTCTGCCTTCCCTATGCTTACATCCTTAATTACTGGCTCAAGGAGCCCTTCTAAGGACGCCTTTATCTCATTAATCGCTTCATAGATTATATCATAGACCTTGATATCCACTCCCTCCTGACTTGCTAATTCCTCTGCTTTTGCACTTGCACGCACATGAAATCCGATAACTATAGCATTAGATACAGAGGCTAAGATAATATCAGATTCATTTATTCCTCCTGTTGCTTGATGAATAATCTGTATCCCTACCTTGGAAGTAGAAAGTTTATTAAGGGCATGCACTAAAGCCTCTAAAGAACCTTGCACATCTGCTTTTACAATAAGTTTGAGTTCTCTCAGATGCTTCTCCTTGATCTCCTTGGAAAGTGTTTCTAAACTGATTTTACGCTTGGGAGTCAGTTCCTGTTTCTTTTTCCTCTCCTCTCTGAGCCAGCAGATCTCCTTTGCCCTCTTCTCATTCTCAACCGCATAAAACACCTCTCCTACCTGTGGAAGGTCTGAAAAACCTAATATCTCCACAGGCATTGAAGGACCTGCCTCTTTTATCCTCTCTCCCTTATCGTCTATCAACGCCCTAACCTTAGCATAATAACAATCAGCAACTATAACATCTCCTACTCTTAGCGTACCTGTCTGCACCAACCCGCTGATTACTACTCCCCGGCCTGCGGATACTTTTCCTTCGATCACTACTCCTCTTGCAGAAGAGGCGGGGTCGGCTTTCAGTTCTAACATCTCTGCTTCCAAGAGAATCATCTCCAGAAGTTCATCAATGCCCTGCTTTGTCTTTGCAGACACCTCCACCATTATCGTTTCTCCCCCCCACTCTTCAGGGGTAAGCCCTAACTTCTGTAGTTCTGTTTTCACTCTCTCTATGTTAACATCTGGAAGGTCTATTTTGTTTATCGCTACCATAATAGCGACATTTGCTGCCCGAGCATGATCAATTGCTTCAATAGTCTGAGGTTTTACTCCTTCATTAGCCGCTACTACCAATACCACAATATCTGCGACATTTGCTCCCCGGGCACGCATTGCGGTAAAGGCTTGATGACCGGGAGTATCTAAAAAGGTAATAGTGCCTTTATCTAAACTCACTTGATAAGCCCCTATATGTTGGGTAATCCCTCCTTTTTCTCTCTCTACTACATAGGTATTGCGAATAGCATCTAATAAAGAAGTTTTTCCATGATCAATATGTCCCATTAAGGTAACCACAGGGGGACGCACGACCAGCCCCTCTCCTTTCCTATCTTCCAGCAACGGAGCCTCCTCATCTGTAATTACCTTTATCTGCCCAGGATAATGAAGAAAATGCAGGATTTTCTCCACCTCTTCCTTATCCAGAAGTTGATTCACGGTAAGAAAGATGCCACCATTGATTAGTTTCTTTATTATCTCATTAGCCTTAATCTCTATAACATCGGACAGATCTTTTAAGGTTAAAGGTACCTTGATTCTTTTCTCGGTCTTGCTCTCCATAAACTTCTTCCTCCTGCTTATTTCTCTTCTTCGGAAGAAATAGAAGAGGAATCTCCTTCAACCTCCTCTGTTTGGGTCTTGGTAACTCCTCTAATATCTATTGTCCATCCAGTTAATTTAGAAGCCAAACGAACATTCTGCCCATGTTTACCAATAGCCAAGGATAGAGTTTCATCCTTCACTATCACCTTCACCCTCTTCTCTTCCTCTTCTATCTCCATACTTACTACCTCGGCTGGACTTAAGGCATTAGCAATAAATATCTGAATATCGGCATTCCAAGGAATAATATCTATCTTTTCTCCCTGCAATTCCTGAATAACATTCTTAACTCGCTGTCCACGCATACCTACGCATGCTCCCACCGGGTCGATCTTCTCATCCTTAGAGCAAACAGCAATCTTGGTGCGCTCTCCCACCTGTCTTGCTACCCCTTTTATCTCTACAATACCCTGATATATCTCGGGAACCTCTAACTTGAACAACTCTGCCACAAATTGGGGGTGACTACGAGAAAGGATTATCTGGGGCATAGTTCCTTTTCTGCTTACCTCAAGCAAATAAGCCCTTATCCATGCCCCTTGTTTATATCTATCTAATGGAGACTGCTCACGCGCAGGAAGCAAACCATCTGTTTTTCCTAAATTAACAATCACATTTTTCCCTTCAAAGCGAAACACCTCGCCATTGACAATTGTTTTTTCTTTCTCCTTAAACTCTTTATACACATTCTCTTTCTCTGCCTCTCTTATCTTTTGAATGATGATCTGCTTAGCCACCTGAGCAGCGATCCTCCCGAATTGGGGAAGAGAGATCTCTTTCTCTCCGGAGAAAACCTTTATATCTGCACTCTCTGGTTCTATCTCCACCCTGATATCCTTCTTCTCAGGAAATATTCGGCGCGAAGCAGAGGTCAAAGCAGACTCCAGAGCCTGAATAAGCATCTCTCGCTTGACTCCTTTTTCTCTTTCTATATATTCTAATGTAACTAACAGTTCTTTTTTATTCATCTTCTTATTACCTTAAAAAGAAGACAAAACCTCCTCCTCCCCTGCTTTGTTAAAAACAGGAGTAATAAAATAAAAAGCCCCATTTATCTCTGGGACCGCTTTATACTTTAGCACAAAAACCCACCCTTGTCAAGATTTTATAAGTCCATCATATTGGACAAATTATAATTTTTTATGAGAAACTTGTAAAGGAGAAAGATTGTTCAAAATATACCCTTTCCCTATAACAAATTCTTTAAAAATTGTTGTATGTTGTATAATGATTGATAAAAAGGAGGGGAGTAAAAAGGAACAGAGGTTATTAAAAGAGATAGAAGAGTTAAAATCTATAATAGGAGAGTTAACCTTAGAATTAAAAAGCAGAAAACGAGATATATTAAGGAGGAGAGAGTCTATGAGGACAATAGAGGTACACCTTATGCAGTCTCAAACTGAAGACTTTTAAGCATTTCCAGTGAAACTCGCTTGCTCAAATTCAGTATCTCAATACCAACTACATTATCATTTGCATCATAGTCAAGAATTACGCCTGGCTTTATCTCCTCTGACTCGACAATGGCTGATTCATCAAGGCGAAAATACAAAGCATCATTCTTATGATCGACCTTTAACCTCCTTCCGACCTCCTTATTCTGCGGTCAAAGAAGACCGTTACAATTCTCTGGGGCCTGACATGCGGATTCACCACAACACGTAAAAATCGTCCCCCATACTGCTCAATAGCTCGTATATAGTGAACCGTTCCATCTTCCTTGGGTTCCTTTCTCTCGGGATCCTCTATGGCTAATTTCACCCAATCCTCTCGGATATTTCGCTCTGCCAACATATCATATGCGTGTTCAGACAACTCACACTCAATCACCGGTTTTTTTCCTTTCTTTTTTCAGATGTATTAGCTCCTTTGTAGCGTGTTCGAGGATTTCACGGTCGCCAGTGCGAACGGATAATCTCCCGATGAGGGTTGTCAAATGCTCTTCAGCAATATCAGTTTTGTTGTTTGCAATAAGTATTCG
>QNCL01000001.1 GCA_003645805.1 Candidatus Omnitrophota bacterium | reverse complement strand
ACTATTACTTAACACTGAAAGAATTAAGGGAACTAAGGTTATTGGCAGACATAAAAGCAAGATGATATTAACCATTTCCACCCCTGGGGTGGAAATGGTAGTGAAGGGGAAAAGTTTAAAAAGATATTGGACTGACTTGTAGTAAGAAGGAGGGAGAAATGGGAAGAAGGAAAGGATTGATTATCGGATTAGTGGTTGCTTTCTTTGCTATTGGAGGTTTTTTTATCAACGGGATAAACACGGTTGTTACTTTAGATGAGAATATCAAAGAAGCATGGGCGCAGGTAGAGAATCAACTGCAAAGGCGCAATGATCTTATCCCTAATCTGGTAAAGACGGTAAAAGGATATGCAGGACACGAGAAGGAGATATTCAAGCATATTGCAGATGCACGAGCAAGGCTATCCGGGGCAATCGCAAAGGATAGGCCTATTTCCGAAAGAATTAGTGCGGCACAAGAATTGACAGGCGCTCTTTCTCGTTTATTATTGATTGTCGAGAACTATCCAAACCTGAAAGCCGATCAGAATTTTGCGCAGTTAATGGATGAATTGGCAGGAACAGAAAACAGGATTGCGGTAGAGAGGATGCGATATAATCGGGCAGTAAAGACTTTTAATGCTTATATAAGAAGGATTCCGGGAAGTTTCTTCGCGCGCCTAAAAGGTCTTTCCGCAGCCACCTATTTTCAGGTCAAAGAAAAGGCGAAGGAGGTTCCTCAGGTAGAGTTTTAATATTTCTTATGTTGGGAAAGGTTCAGATAAAAGAACTGGAAAAAAGGCTGGGATACAGATTCAAGAATAAAGACTTACTTATTCAAGCACTAAGGCACAAATCTTCGGTAGAGAATTCCGGGGGAACTAATTTAGACAATGAGAGACTGGAGTTTCTGGGTGATGCTGTCTTAGACCTTATCATCAGCGACTATCTTTATCGCTCTTATCCGCACTGTCGGGAGGGAGATTTGACCAGATTCAGAGCACATCTGGTAAACGCTACTCGTTTGTTAAAGAAAGCAAAGGAGATAAATCTGGAAAGATATATCTTTTTTGGAAAGAAAGAGAAGGAGGAAATTTCAAAGTCTTCTTTTTTGTCCGATGCTTATGAAGCAATAATTGGGGCAATCTATTTAGATAGAGGAATAAGGGCAGTTTCCAAATTTATCTATGCCCATTTTAGTAAAGAGATTGAGTCCATAGAGAAAGGAGATTATGAGAAAGATTATAAATCACTTTTGCAGGAGTTTGCTCTAAAGACATTTAAGGTAGTGCCTATCTATGAACTTATCTCTACTCCAGAGAAAGAAAAGAAGCAGTTTAAGGTAAAGGTGAGTATTGCAGATAAGGTCTATGGACAAGGTTGTGGTTCAAGTATAAAGAAGGCGCAACAGAATGCGGCGCAGGTGGCTTTGAGGTATTTAGGACATAATGCAGAGGAGAAGTTTTTACAAACCTTGTCAAAGGCTGAGAAGAAAGCGAAGACATCAAGGAAAAAGAATTGGCTATTTTACATAATATCTATTATACGACATTGAAAAAACGCTAAAAAACCACAAATTTTTTCACCCTAATATTTCTTTTATCTGTTTTGCCACTTTATCTCTTCCCACGCGGCAACCATCACATTTCGCCTGTCCTTTTACTACTGCCTTGGCGAAAGCAAGACAACTGCTAAATCCACATGCTCCGCAATTTACCCCGGGAAGAACTTCCTGAACCTTGCTCACAAGTTCATTTTTCTCTTCCTCTTTTATGCAAAGTTTCTTCTGGGCATAGGTTAATAACCAACTTGCTCCACTTCCCAATATTGTTAAACACAGCACAGAATAAAAAATTACTTTTACTTCCATCAGTAAAAATTTAACACTTCTTGAGCGCCTCCACAATATTATTATTGATTCTATGTCCCCCAAACTCTTTGGCTACTCGGATAGCATTCTTTATTGCTTTTGCTGAGGAGGCTCCATGGGCAATGATACAGATCTTTTGTGTTCCTAAAAGGGGTGCTCCTCCATATTCTGAGTAGTCCAGATTTTTCTTTAAGTTCTTCAATCTATTTTTTAACAGAAGACTGACCGACTTACTAAATATATTTCTGCTTAACTCCCTTCTTAGCATCTCAGTTATTGTTTCCCCCAAACTCTCTGCAACCTTCAAGACAATATTTCCTACAAACCCATCGCAGACTACACAATCTACTTCACCAGCAAATATATCTCGCCCTTCTATATAACCGATAAAATTAAGCAGATTACCATTTCTACTTTTAAAAAAACTAAAAGTTTCTTTAACAAAATTGGTTCCTTTACTTTCTTCCTCTCCAATATTAAGTAAACCAATTCTTGGCTTCTCTCTTTGAAGGATTTGTTCCGCATAAACCTTTGCCATTATGGCATACTGAAATAGGTGTAAAGGCCGAGGGTTTATGTTTGCTCCTACATCTATTATCAAACAAGGGTCTTTTAAGGTAGGAATTACAATAGCAATGCCTGCTCGCTCTACTCCAGGGAGAAGACCTAAATGCAAGGTAGTGATAGCAACTACTGCCCCTGTATTACCTGCACTCACCAATGCTTCTGCTCTTCCTTCTTTGATAAGGTTAACCGCTACTTGAATAGAGGAATTTCTTTTTCTTTTTAAAGCAGCCACAGGACTTTCTTCCATTCCAATAACCTCTTCTGCTATCTGCAAAGATATTCTCTGATAAGGATAGTTATGATACCTCTCCAGTTCCTTCTCCACCTTTGTTCTATCCCCTACTAATATTATGCTTATTTGAGGAATCTCTTTTAGTGTGCCTGGATTACCCCCTCTACTATTACCTCTGGGGCTTTATCCCCTCCCATTGCATCTACTGCTATAATCATCTCTCCTGAAAAATCACTCCTTTTCTTTCTTTCCCTTCTCTTCTGTTTTTATCTCGAGTACTTGTCTATCTTTATAAAATCCGCACTTCAGACAAGGGTAATGTAGAGCTTTGAATGCTCCACAACGAGGGCAGTGAATCAAAGAAGGTTTAGCAAGTTTTTGTTGCCCTCTTCGCTTATCTCTACGCGCCTTTGAATGTCTTCTTTTAGGTAAAGCCATAAATCACCTCTCTTAATCAATCTTCTCGCTTTTTAATTTTATTAATCAGTGCAGGAATAATCTCAAATAGATCTCCCACAACCCCATAGGTAGCAACTTTAAAGATAGGAGCAGAAGGATCTTTGTTAATAGCAATAATTACTTTAGAAGATTGCATTCCTATCAGATGCTGAATCTGTCCGGAGATGCCACAGGCGATATATATCTTTGGACAAACTGTTTTTCCTGTCTGCCCTACCTGATGTGAGTAAGGAATCCACCCGCTATCTACCGCTGCACGTGAAGCCCCTACCGCTCCTCCCAAAACCATTGCTAACTCTTCTATTAAGCCAAAGTTTTCCTTCTTTCCCAAGCCTCTTCCTCCGGAGACGATAATATCTGCTTCAGTCAATCTTATCGTTTTTTCTACCTCCTTCACCATCTCCTTTATTTCTATCTGCGAAGAGAAAGGAATGTCCATCTTTACCTCTATTATCTCTCCTTTTCTTTGCTTATCCACTTTTGCCTCAGGCATAACTTTATGTCGGACTGTAGCCATTTGAGGACGTCTTTCCGCACAGATAATTGTAGCCATAATATTTCCCCCGAAAGCAGGTCTAGTTTGCAAAAGGAGCCTTTTTTTCTTATCGATCTCCAGCCCTGTACAATCAGCGGTAAGTCCTGTTTTTAGACTTGCGGCTACTCGGGGAATTAAGGAACGCCCAACGCAGGTTGCTCCCGATAGAAATATCTCTGGTTTGTATCTTTTTATTACCTCTACAAGAACTCTGCTATACACATCGGAGCGATAGTTTCTCAATGCGCTATCTTCTATTAAATAAACCTTATCCGCTCCTCGCCAAATGAGTTCTTCAGCCTTTTCTTTTATCCCCTCTCCTAATAGAACAGCAGATAGTTCAGTTTCTAATACCTCGGCTAACTCCCTGCCTTTTCTAAGAAGTTCATAGACTACAGAATGAATATTTCCCTCTTCCTGCTCGGCAAATACCCATACTCCTTTTGCTTCTTCAGGAGAGATAACCTTTTCCCCTGAATCTTCTCTCAGTAAAGAGATAGCCTTGAAGGGGCAACTATCTATACAAGCACCACAAAGGGTGCAATTTTCCTTTACTACCGCTATCTTATCTACTAAAACTATTGCTCCAAATGGACAAGCACTTATACATAATCCACAGCCCTTGCATCGATCTTTCTCGATTCTAATCATTTTTCTTATCCTATCTTTTTCAATATCTCTGCTAATCTGTTTACTATCTCCTCTTTCTCTCCCTGTAATATCTCTCCTGCTTTTCGCTGAGAAGGAGAGAAGATTTTTACTACCTGCGTAGGCGAGCCTTTTAAGCCAATTCTGTTCCTATCAGCCTTTATGTCCTCGTTAGTGTATACTTTTATCTCCGATTTTTTTGCTCGCATTTTCCCTTTTAGGGAAGGAAGGCGAGGTTCATTTATCTCCTTTACCACAGTAATTAAACAAGGGAGGCTCGTCTGGATAACTTCGTATCCCTCTTCCGTCATACGGCGCACCCTAATCCTCTTCTCTTTAAGGTTGATCTCCTCAATCTTACTTACATAGGTAATCTGGGGAATACCTAAACACACAGAAAGCTCCGGTCCTACTTGAGCAGTATCTCCATCTGCGGCTTGTTTTCCGCAGATGATTATTTCATAATCTCCTATCTTTTTAATTCCTTGGGCTAAAGTATAAGCGGTAGAGAGAGTGTCTGCACCAGCAAACTCCTTTGCACAAAGAAGGAACGCTTCATCTATACCCATAGAGATTGCCTCGCGTAAAGACTTCTCTACCTGCGCAGGTCCCATACTCAATACACTAACATAACCTCCATATCGCTCTTTTAACCTTATACCTTCTTCTAAAGCATACATATCAAAAGGATTAATAACGCTCTCCACTCCTTCGCGGATTAAGGTATTTGTTTCTGGATTTATCCTTACCTCCGCAGTGTTAGGAACCTCTTTTATACAAACAATTATTTTCATCTTTAGTTTTTCAAACTCTCCTTAATTAGATTGGTAGCAATAATCTCGCGCTGTATCTGATTTGTTCCCTCATAGATCTGGGTAATTTTAGCATCGCGCATATACTTCTCTATAGGATAATCGCGCATATATCCATAACCTCCAAATATCTGCACACAGTTTGTAGTGACTCGCATTGCTACATCGGAAGCAAAGAGTTTTGCCATTGCAGAGATCTTCGCAATGTTCTTCTCCCCAGCATCAATTGTTCGCGCCACGCTATAGACCAGTGCCCGTGCTGCTTCTATCTCTGTAGCCATATCCGCAAGCATAAACTGAATTCCTTGAAAAGAAGAGATAGGTTTTCCAAACTGGACACGCTGACGGGCATACTCTATGGCTAAATCCAGAGCACCTTGAGCAATCCCTAATGCTTGTGCCGCTACTCCGGGTCTTGATTTATCAAAGGTTTTCATAGCGATAACAAAACCAAATCCTTCTTTTCCCAAGAGATTCTCTTTGGGAACTCTGCATTCGTTAAAGATTAACTCTGAGGTAGCAGAGGCGCGGATTCCCATCTTATCCTCTTTCTTCCCAAAACTAAATCCTTCAGTTCCCTTCTCCACGATAAAAGCAGATGCACCTCTGCTTCCTTTGCTCTTGTCTGTCATTGCAATCACCGTGTAGATATCTGCTACGCCTCCATTGGTAATAAAATGCTTGGTTCCGTTAAGCACATAAAAATCTCCTTCCTTTCTTGCTGTAGTTTCAATCGCACTTGCATCTGAGCCTGCATTTGGTTCGGTAAGGGCAAAAGCGGCTAATTTCTTTCCCGCCGCGAGTTCCGGAAGATATCTTCTCTTTTGCTCTTCGTTCCCAAAAAGAATTATAGGGTAGGTGCCAAGAGCACTGGCTGCATAGCAAACCGCAATTCCTCCACAGGCTTTGCTTAATTCCTCAGTAGCAATCGATAGTTCAAGAACTCCTCCCCCTGTTCCTCCGTATTTCTCTTCAATAAAGATGCCAAATAAATCACTCTGGGCAAGAATCTTCATAATCTCATAAGGAAACTCTCCGGTTTTATCTAACTCCCCAGCAATAGGTTTTATCTTCTCATTGGCAATTTGTCTTGCCAGTTCCCGAATCATCATCTGCTCTTCTGTAAGAAAGTAATTCATTTTCTCACCTCTTTTAATCTCTATTCATCCTTGGATATTGCTTAAATTCCAACATAAACAGGTATGTATGTATTTTTATCCTTTATATTCCCTGAACACCAAACTCACATTATGTCCACCAAAACCAAGAGAGTTAGAAAGAGCGATCTTTACATCCTTCTGGCGGGCTTTATTAGGGACATAGTCTAAGTCGCATTCCGGGTCGGGATACTCATAGTTGATGGTAGGAGGAATAATCTTCTCTTTTATGGCTAAACAACAGACGATTGCCTCCACCCCTCCTGCTGCTCCTAATAGATGGCCAGTCATTGATTTGGTAGAACTTATAGGAATATGCCTGGCATTTTCCTTAAACACCTCTTTTATTGCCATCGTTTCTGTCTTATCGTTTAGAATCGTAGAGGTTCCGTGAGCATTTATATAAGAAACCTCTTCTGGCTCTACTCCCGCATCCTTTAATGCTAAACTCATACACTGCACTGCTCCCTTGCCTTGAGGATGAGGGGCAGTGACATGGTAGGCGTCATCAGACATTCCATAACCAGCCAATTCACAATAAATAGGAGCGTTGCGTGAGAGAGCGTGTTCTAATCTCTCCAGAATAACAATCCCCGCTCCCTCAGCCATTACAAATCCATCCCTTTTGGCGTCAAAGGGACGACTTGCTTTCTCTGGTTGCTCATTATAATGAGTGGAAAGGGAGCGCGCTGCACAAAATCCTCCCAGCCCTAAAGGGGTTATCGTGCTTTCCGCTCCTCCACTAATAATCACATCTGCCTTCTTCTCTCGCAGAAGAGAAAGAGCCATTGCGATACTATGTCCCGCAGAGGCACAAGCAGTGGTGATGCAGAAGTTCGGACCATATAATCCAAAGTAAATAGCCACCTCTCCCGCTGCCATATTGGTAATCATTTTAGGAATCAGAAAAGGGGAAAGTCGCCCGACACCTTCGCTCATTAGTTTTTTGTGTTGCTCTTCAATTATTCCCAGACTTCCTATTCCCGAGCCTAATATTACCCCTATCCGAGTTTTATCCTCTTTCTCCAATATCAGATTGCTGTCCTTTATTGCCTCCTGCGTGGCTACAAGAGCAAACTGGACAAACCTCTCTTTTTTGCGGGCTTCTTTAGGGGAAAGAGAGAGGGAAGTGGCGGTGAAGTCCTTTACTTCTCCTGCAATTTGAGAGCGGAAAGGGGAGGGATCAATTTGGGTGATTCGCCCAATTCCACTTTTTCCTGCGCAAAGAGATTGCCAGAAATCTTCTTTGTTATTTCCTATAGGAGAGATTACTCCTATTCCTGTGACTACTACTTTATCCATTATTTAATTATTTACCCGATTAGTTCTCTATGTGCTTTAATCCTATCGAGAATAGTAGGATCTACTTTTCCTTCTCTTTTACCTTCTCTTTAATATAATTGATTACATCACCAACAGTGCTCATCTTTTCTGCATCCGAATCAGGAATCTCAATTCCGAATTCTTCTTCCAAAGCCATCACCAGTTCTACTGTATCCAAAGAGTCTGCTCCTAAATCGTTAATAAAGGACGCATCATCTCTTAATTCTTCTTTCCCTAATCCTAACTGTTCTCCAATAACATCCTTTACTCTCTCTTCTATAGATTCTACTGTCATCTTTCCCTCCTTTTTAAATTAAATAAAAACCTTCCTCTTATTTCTCTTTTTGGTTAACAAGTGAGATTATTATATCATTCCTCCATCTACTTTGATCACCTCCCCATTGATATAATCTGAGTTTTTACTTGCTAAGAAAAGAGCCAGATTTGCCACATCAGTCTTCTCTCCTAATCTGCCTGAGGGGATTTGGGAGATTATGCTCTGTTTACTTGCTTCTGGCATTTTTGCGGTCATCTCAGTCTGAATAAACCCGGGAGCGATTGCGTTCACTTGAATATTCCTACTAGCAAACTCTCGCGCAATACTCTTGGTAAATCCTATTATTCCTGCTTTAGATGCAGCGTAATTAGCCTGTCCGACATTTCCTCGGATTCCGATAATGGAAGAGATATTGATAATCTTTCCCTCTCTTTGCTTAAACATTATCTTCGCCACTGCTTTGGTGCAATTAAACACTCCTTTTAGATTAACATCCAATACTGCATCCCAATCTTCCTCTCTCATTCTGAGAAGAAGAGCATCACGCGTAATCCCAGCATTATTCACTAATATACTTATTTTGCCAAATTTGTCAACTACCTTTCCTGTGGCTTCCTCCACCTCCTTGAGGTTAGCAACATTTACTCTTAAGCCCAACCCCTCTCCTCCTTTCTGTTCTATCTCTCTGATTGTATCTTTAATTGCTTCCTCTTTAAGGTCAAAGATGGCTATCTTTGCTCCCTCTTGGGCAAATAGAATAGCAATCTCTTTTCCAATTCCCTGTCCTCCTCCGGTAATCAAAGCAACTTTATCCCTGAGCATTTTCTCCTCCCAGAATCCTCTCAGCAGTTCCTACCCCTTTTCCCAGTTCTATTTTATAACCCATTTCTCTTAAACTCATCTCCAAGGCAGAAAGGGCAACAATTACATCGAACCTATCCATATACCCTAAATGGGCAATACGAAATATCTTTCCCTTCATCTTTCCTTGTCCATTAGCAATCCAGATTCCAAATTTATCCCGCATTATCCTTATTAACTCTGTGCTACTAATTCCTGAAGGCGAGATTACTGCAGTGAGAGCGTTTGAAGGGCAAGTGCTGAATAACTCCAGTCCCATCGCTTTTATCCCCTCTCGTACTGCATTGGCTAAATACCGATGACGAGACAAAACATTCTCCAGTCCTTCCTCTTCAATCAGAGAGAGAGCTCTCTCTAAGCCTATAATAAGAGAAATAGGGGGAGTGAAAGGAGTGTCAGGTTTAGAGAGAAGGTGCTGGTATTTTTTGAAATCAAAATAATAGGAAGAGGAGGTATGTTTACTCAAAGCCCAAGCCTTTTTGCTCATACTTACAAAGGCTAAGCCCGGAGGAAGCATCAGCCCTTTCTGTGAACCAGCAACCACTACATCCACTCCCCAATTATCTGTCTCCAGATTATCTGCACATAAGCCACTGATTGCGTCCACTACAAGAAGAACCTCTTTTTTTCTGGTGGTTTCTGCTAATCTTCTAATATCTGTAACTGTGCCCGTAGAAGTTTCACATAAAGTAGCAAAGACCGCTTTTACTGAATCTGTAGTGTCTAAACTTCTCTCTACCTCCTCCGCTTCTACTGCCTTGCCCCAAGGAACATCGATAGGAATTACCTTTGCGCCATAAGTAGCGCATATCTCTGCCCATCTCTCTCCAAACTTTCCTCCTCTTATCACTATTACTTTCTCCTGAGGAGAAACAAGATTGGCTACTACAGCTTCCATTGCTCCTGTTCCAGAGGAGGCAAAGATAAGAACATCATTCTTTGTCTTCAACACCCTCTTGATCCCTTCTAATACCTTCCTTAGAATCTCCTGAAATTGAGGAGAACGATGATGAAGAATGGGTTCAGCCATCAGGAGATTAACTTCAGGAGGGATAGGAGTAGGACCTGGAGTTAGTAAATATCTTTTCTTTATCATCCTTAACCTGTTTTTTCTACTACCTCATCCACAATTCCATAATCCTTTGCTTCTTCGCTGGACATAAAGAAATCTCTATCTGTGTCTTTCTCTATCTTCTCCAATTTCTGCCCTGTATGTTTGGCTAAAATCTGGTTAATCTTCTCACGCAATCTTAGGATCTCGCGGGCTTGGATGTTGATATCTACTGCTGCTCCTTGCACTCCTCCCCAGGGTTGATGAATCATTATGCGGGCATGCGGAAGAGCGTATCTCTTTCCTTTTGTGCCTGCGGCTAACAATACCGCTCCCATACTGGATGCTTGTCCTATACAATATGTTCTTATAGGACACTTTACAAATTGCATTGTGTCGTAAATGGCTAATCCTGCTGTTACTGCTCCCCCGGGAGAATTGATGTAGATGTTGATGTCTTTATCCGGATCCTCGGTCTGGAGAAAAAGGATTTGAGCAACAATTAAGTTAGCCATATCATCATCCACTACACTCCCTACAAAGATAATTCTATCCTTAAGTAAGCGGGAGTAGATGTCATAAGCCCTTTCGCCCCTCTCGGATTGTTCAATTACCATTGGAATCAAAGTATTCATCTTTCACCTCCGCACTTTCGAGGATAAACTCTATTGTTTTCCTTCTTCTTACCTCCTCCTTTAGTCTCTCATACAATCCTTTTCTGTTTATTTCTTCCTTTATCTTTTTCACCTCCTCTTTCCTGAAAGAGGCGATTTCTTCTATCCTCTCTTCTATCTCCTCCTTGCTCACTTCTATTCCTTCTCTCTTTCCAATCTCTGCTAACAGGAAAGAGGATTTTATCTGCTCAATGGCGTTTCTTTCTGCGGATTTCTCTATCTTTCTAATCTCTGCTTCCCTTTCTTCTTTGGTTAAACCTTTCGCTGTCAGGTAGTTTTCTATCTCTTTTAGAATCCTCTCTTTCTGCATTTGCATCAAAGAAGGAGGGATGTCCACTTTAGAACTTTTTATGATCTGCTTGAGTAGGTCTGCCTCAAGCCTTTTGTTTGCCTTCTCTTGTTCTATCTTTATCAAATCAGAACGCACTGCCTCTTTCAGTTCCTTAAGGCTGGGTTTACCTAAGAGTTGAGCAAATTCATCTCCCACAGGAAGTTCTTTTTCTTTATCATTTGATTTTTGTGCCTGTGCAGATTTTAAGAGAGCGCGTAGATTCTCTATCTCTTTCTCTACATCCTTCTCGCTCACCCTCTTCTGCTTGCGCACTAGTTTTATCTCTTTATATCGTCCCAATCTAATCTGAGGATAGATCTCTAAAGTCATCTGGAAGTGGAGATAGTCATTTGTTGTCTCTATTTGGGAGATAGCGAGCGGTCCAATAGGAGTAAGGTTAGATTTCTGCAGAGCCTCCTTAGAGGCTTCTGAGATAACCTTTTCTATTGCTTTTTCTCTTATCTCTTCTCCGTAGCGTGTCTTTAGAATATTCCAGGGCACCCTCCCTTTTCTGAAGCCTGGAAGTGCAGTAGTGCGCGCAAGATGGGAAAAGAGTGTCTCTATTTTTTGATTTAGCCTCTCAATTGGCACACTTATTTTTATCTTTCGTTTACACGGCCCTGTTTGTTTTATCTCTATTTTCATCTTCTTTACAAATAAAAAATATTTGGGATTACTTGGAGCGGGTGATGGGACTTGAACCCACGACCTCAACCTTGGCAAGGTTGCGCTCTACCAACTAAGCTACACCCGCCCAAACTTTCTGGTACGCCGTGAAGGACTCGAACCTTCAACCAACGGATTAAGAGTCCGCTGCTCTACCAAATTGAGCTAACGGCGCATTTTATTTATCTATTATATCCAGAATCTCCTGATTTTTCAATTTTAGCACTTGGCACCAATTTCCACCCCAGGGGTGGAAATATGGTCGGTCATACTTTCTCATAAGGATCAAATAGTTTTTTGTACTCCTCAAGCACAAATCTGTCTGTCATTCCAGCAATATAATCACAAATTGTCCTTTCCAGTCCTTGTTCACCAATCTTCTCCTGGCAAGAGAGAGGGAGTTGTTGGGGTTTCTCTGAGTATATCAGAAAGAGTTGTTTAATAAATCGCTGGGCTTTGATCATCATTCGCATTACTCGATAATGGGAGTAGAGATTCTTAGATAAGAAATTCTTAAGTTCCTTTCGCTTCTCGCTCATTTCTTTGCTGAAGGAGATTAGCCTATGCTTGCTTTTTCTTACCTCCTCCAAACTTCCAATACTCTCCAACCTCTTTTCCGACTCCTTTATCAGATCTATAGTGCTTAGGTTGATTAGCGACCTTACTGCTTGATATTTTAGCATCTCTCTGCTCAACCCTTTCCTGCTCAAGGGTTTATAAACCTCCTTCCAGATCTCCACATCAAGCAGTTGTTCTTCGTTGATAAGCCCAGCAGTGATTCCATCATCTAAATCATGGCTATCATAAGCAATCTCATCGGCTAAATCTACCACCTGTGCTTCCAAAGAGGGCTGATAGTGTTCAAACTCTTTATTTCTCATATCTTTCTGGTCAAAAAAACTTTTGTGTTTAGCAATTCCTTCGCGTGTTTCATAGGTGAGATTTAGCCCTTTGAAGTTAGGGTATCTCTCCTCTAAAAGATCTACCACACGCAAACCTTGCTGGTTATGCTCAAAGCCCCCAAAGTCCTTCATCAACTCTCGCAGAACCTCCTCTCCTGCATGCCCAAAAGGAGTATGCCCGATGTCATGGGCTAAGGCGATTGCTTCTGTCAGATCCTCGTTTAGACGAAGGGTGCGCGCAATGGAAACGGCAATTTGAGCAACTTCAAGGGTGTGAGTAAGGCGAGTGCGGTAATAGTCCCCTTCATGGTTAAGGAACACCTGAGTTTTATACTCCAATTTACGAAAGGCATTGGAGTGGATTATACGATCTCTATCCCGTTGATAGACTGAGCGAAAAGGGTGCTCTTCCTCGGGATGAATACGCCCCTTTGTCCTCTTGCTCTTTGCCGCGTAGGGCGCGAGCAATTTTTCCTCTCTTTCTTCTAATTCTTGGCGAGTCAACATCGTTTTACAGAGTGCTTTGACTGAGCAAGGGCAATAAATATCTTTATTTTTGCTGTCCTGCTTTCTCTATATATTTCATTCTTGTTTCATATAAGATATCCCTTAATATCTGTTCCTCTTTTTTATCCAGATTCCCTTTTGTCTTTTTCTCTAAGATTTCCAGAATGTCGATAGTCTGCTTTGCCTGTTTCAAATCTGTCTCTTTCTTGTTGGTTAAGGGATTAACTACTTCTCCTAAATGCATCAATGCCTGCATTCCCAGACTGGAGATGAACAGAGCAAAGTTCATTTGCGTGCTTTCCTTTTGCGTTTCTTTCTCCTCAGGCATCTGCTCTCCCCTCCTTCTCTTTAGTAGAAATTAACATCTTTAATCCTCTTCCCAGAACAAACAAAGCAAGAACAAACAGGAGGAGGTCTATACTAAATAGGAGGTAATCCCGATTTCTAAAGAATTCTCCCCCCTGATAGATAAGTGCATATAAAGTAGTGAGAAAAATAAATCCTGAAGGAAGCAAGGTAAAGATTACCTTTCTTCTTCTCTTTTTTAGATAAAGAGTAATTACCAGAAGCACCAAGGCGGCTACCAACTGGTTAGAAGCACCAAAGGCTGGCCAGAGCAAACGCCAGTTTCCTAAGGCTAAGTAGGTAGCCAGAAGAATTATTAGAAAAGAGACTATATAGCGATTGCAGGATATTTTTGTTTCCTGAAGGAGTTCTTCTCCGATATACCGACAGATACGCGTAGCAGAGTCTAAGGTAGTCATTACAAATGTTTTAAGGGTAGTAACAGCAATCAACACTCCCAATCCTCCAAATAGAGGTTTGGTAATCTCTGCATAGCCCTTCCCAAAGGCAACAATCCAGCCCTTCTCTTTAATCAATTGTGGATAGATTAATGAGGAGTAAGAGGGATTATTCCAGTAGAGTCCTGCACATACTGCAATCAAAGCGAGCACTGCAAGTACTCCTTCCAATAGCATTCCTCCATAAGCAATTCTTTGAGCCTCCTTCTCATTAGATAACTGCTTGGAGGTAGTGCCGGAGGCTATCAAGGAATGAAAACCCGAAAGTGCTCCACAAGCAATTAGAACAAAAAGCATAGGCCAGAGATTTCCCTTTTCAGAACTCCAGGAGAGGAAGGCAGGGGTATGCATACTAGGATGGGTAAGCAGGATTCCTAAATACCCAAAAAATAAGCCAAAAAAGAGGATAAAAGTAGCCAGGTAATCACGAGGTTGAAGAAGTAGATTCACAGGGAGCACAGAGGCAATAAAGGCATAGACTAAAAGCACTATCGTCCAGATAGTCTGGGCTTTTGGTCCTATCGTTATAGGAAAATAATACCCAAGGAGAATTAAAGTGAAGAGCAGGGTTACTCCCAGTAAGGTGCAAACTACCTGATTGATATGCCAGCGATAGAGCATAATCCCTATCAAAAAAGCAACCAAAATCAAGCCAAAGGTAGGCAGAACTACTCGAGGTTCAACTGCTAATGTTTTTCCTCCCACCGCAGCAAATACAGCAATTACCAAAACAAGGCTAAGAAAGAGAAAGATGGCAAACACTATCTTTACCGCATACCCAAGGGTGGTTTTGGAAATCTGAGCAATGGAACCTCCTTCCTCTCTCAATGAAGCCATCAAAGCCGAGAAATCATGCACCCCTCCTAGAAAAATAGAGCCTAATATAATCCAAAGCAGGGCAGGAAACCAGCCAAAAAGGGCGCAGGCAATCACCGGTCCGATAATCGGACCTGCTCCTGCGATGGAAGAGAAATGATGTCCAAACAAAATTGACCAGTGGCGGGCAGGAACAAAATCTACTCCATCGTTTTTTCTGTGTGCAGGAGTTCTGTTGTTGGGGTTTACTTCCCAAAGCCTACTGAGTCTATTGCCATAGAAGCGATAAGCCAGCGCGAAGATGATTAGAGAGCCTACAGCAATAAGCAAAGAGTTCATTTTTTATTGATGCTTTCTCTCATTACCTGTAAAGGTGCTTGTTTTCCTGTCCATAACTGGAAGGAGAGCCCTGCCTGGTGAATTAACATTCCCAATCCATTCTCTGCTTTTATTCCTCTCTTGCGGGCTAAATGGAGAAGTTTGGTCTCCGGGGGAGAATAGATAAGATCAAATACCCACACAGAGGGAGATAGACTATCAGGAGATACTGGTAAAGGGTCTTGGGGATTCATTCCCAAGGGAGTGGCATTTACTAAAAGATTTGCGTTAAGAATCTTCTCTTTCTCTTCTACCGAACTCACCTCTACTCTCGTAGAAGGACTGAGCCTTTTTATTCTTTCCTCTAATTCTTCTGCTTTTTTTCTTTCTTTGTCTACAATAAAGATACACTTTGCTCCTGCCTTTGCCAGAGTTATCCCTACTGCTTTTCCTGCTCCCCCTGCTCCCAGAAGAAAGATGGTCTTCTCTTTTGCATCAAAGTTTAACTCTTGCAAGGCTCTTAAGAATCCTTGGGCATCTGTATTATATCCAACTAACCTCTCTCCTTCCCTTACAATGGTGTTTACTGCCCCGATCTCTTTTGCCAAAGGCTCTATCTCATCTAAATAAGCAAGACACCTTTCTTTATGGGGAATGGTTAAATTTACTCCTTCAATCTTCAGTGCCCTTATTCCTTCAATGGCTTCTTTTATATACTCAGGTAGGGTCTCGAAGCAGAGATAGCAAGCATCTATTCCTAAATATGTAAAGGCAGAGTTATGGATTAGAGGAGAAAGGCTATGTTTCACTGGATAGCCTAAGAGCCCATATATCTTTGTTTTGGAGGTGAGCATCTCAAACTTAGACAATCTACTCCAAAAAACTAAGGCGAGGATTTCCCTTTCTCTTTAAGTTTGTAAATCATCTTGTTCACCGCCTCTAAATAAGCCTTAGCACTTCCTTCAACGATATCCGTGCTTGCTCCTCGGGCGGTGATTATCCTATCCTTAAACTTTACCTTGATACTTACCTCTCCTACAGCGTCCTTTCCTGAGGTAATTGCTTGGAGAGAATAATTTAGCAATTTGCCTCTTACCCCTGTAATTCTCTCTATTGCTTTATAGCAAGCATCTACAGGGCCATCTCCACAAGCAGAATCTTGAAGGAGTTGCTTGCCTTTTTTTAACCTTACTGTTGCTGTAGGAACAGTAGTATTTCCGCTGGTGATATGAATATAATCCAGTTTATAGACCTGCGGAACTCTGCCTTTGATCTCTTCAAGAAGAATCTCCAGATCCTCATCAAAGATCTCTTTCTTCTTATCGGCGATCTCCTTAAACTTCAAGAACAGATTTTCCAACTCTTCTTTTCTGAGGTGATAACCCATCTTTTTCAAATGCTCCTCTAAGGCGTGTCTGCCCGAGTGTTTTCCCAGAACCAAACGCGTTTCTTTTACTCCTACATCTGTAGGGTTAATTATCTCATAAGTAGTTCTTTTTTTCAGTATTCCATCTTGATGAATGCCTGCTTCGTGAGCAAAGGCATTACTTCCTACAATTGCCTTATTAGGTTGAACAGGGATGCCTGTTAAATGGCTCACCAGTCGACTGATTTTATACAACTCCTCGGTCTTTATCCTCGTTTCTCCCTTGAAGATTTCAGGATGCAGTTTTATATTCATCACAATCTCCTCTAAAGAGGCATTCCCTGCTCGTTCTCCAATGCCATTGATGGTGCACTCTACCTGATCTGCTCCCTTCTCGATAGCGGTCAGAGAATTAGCCACTGCCATCCCGAGATCATTATGGCAGTGGACGCTTAGATGCACATCTGAGAGGTTTACAGACTCTCGAAGGTTAGAGATTAACCTGCCAAACTGGGAAGGAAAACTGCATCCTACAGTATCAGGAATGTTGATGGTTGTGGCTCCTGCCTCTATAGCCAGTTTAACTACCTCAACCAAAAAATCAAATTCTGTCCGTGTAGCATCCTCAGGAGAGAATTCAATATCTTCTATAAACTGCTTGGCATACCTTATACTTTCCGCAGTGAGTTTTAATATCTCTTTCTTTGCTTTCTTTAGTTTGTATTTCAGATGAATCTCTGAGGTTGCACAGAAGATATGTATGCGCGCTCTTCTTGTCTTCTCTAAAGACTTTAGGCAAGCATCTATATCTGTTTTAAGCGTGCGCGCTAAAGCAGCAATTATGGGCTTTTTGATATGCTTACTTATCTCTTTTATGGCTTCTATCTCACCGGGAGAGGAAGCAGGATAACCCGCCTCAATTATATCCACATTAAGCCTTTCCAGGTGTTCTGCAATAATTAATTTCTGCTCAGGGGTTAGACTTGCTCCCGGAGACTGCTCTCCATCTCTTAATGTAGTATCAAATATCAAAATTCTTCTCATCTCTCCTTACCTTTCTTTAATTTCACTAAGGGAATAGTATAACATTTTCTCCCCAGGATGTCAATTTTTGTACTTGTTTTGTTAATCCAAAATAAAAATGTCAGGTTTTTTGCAAAATAGAAATCTTACTTTGCGAGAGTTTTTTCTAAAGGATGTTTTTGCTCATTAGGTTTTTCTCTTTATGATTTTTAGTTGTTGCCTACGAGATGCCATTTATTATTCTTTAAGAATATTAATCCTCTCCTTTTCAAAGATTGCTGAGCACCTCTAACTAAATGTTTCCATTTCTTGCCAAAATGCTGGCCATCAATCACTCTATCAATACTATCATCGCAAATATCGGGATGTATTGCTTGAATCAAGGGATGAATTTGTTCTGTGCTTAAGGGCCCTCGCTCTTTTAATAAGTCAAGAATTGTCTTAGAGAAGATTGCATTGGTGTTTTTTCTCCTTTTCTCATGGTCCTTTCTCATGGTTCCTCCTCCTTTTATCCTATTTTTAGTAATTCAAAATTAAAAGAATTCGTAGTTTTTCTTATTGATGGTTACCTATTTTACGCTCCGGATAACACTTCTATTGCTTATTAAGACTCCATATTCGAAGTTATTAACTAAACCGCCAATTGTAAGATTTGCTGAAGTGATTATTCCGAACTCGCTATCTATCAAATACACCTTTGCATGCAATCTTCCAAGGCTTGAGATTTTAACCTTATTAAATTGTTTATACAATTCTATTAATGCCTGGGGATCAGTAATTTTATTCACTATAGTGTGCGTTGTTAAATTTGTGATAAGGAACAACTCTATTGAACTTCTTTTCTGAATTAAATTTGAAAGCAGTTTCACTGCGTCTACATCTATAAAGGGAGAAGAAATAAACAGCTCTCTTTTTGTTTTACTTACAACTTCAATGAATTTATTTTTCCAAGGAGAAATTATAAGTTCCATATTCCATTTCCAACGCTTACCGCATTCTGGATAAGGCTTCTTATGCTTCCAATAATAGATGTTATCTTTTTATTCTCCCGGAGGGAGAATATTTTTTATTTTTCACATCCTGGTAGGAGCAGAGATTCCCAGCACTCCCAATCCTTTCTCTATCACCAGTTTTGTGCAATAGACCAGGAGCAAGCGCGCATAGGTAATCTCTCTATTTTCTGTAACCACCCGATGTTGGTTGTAGAAACTGTGAAGTAAGGAAGAGAGTTCATAGAGGTAAGTAGTAAGGGGATGCACTTCCAGTTTTTGGGCACATAGGGATAATATAGAGGGAAACTCAGAAAGTTTTTTTATCAGTTCTATCTCTTCTTTTTTGTTTAGGAGAGAGGATTCCTTATCTTTAAGGGAAATGGAAGAAATGTTTATCTGTTTATACTCCTTCTTTGCAAACTCTAAGATATTGCAAATGCGTGCATAGGCATATTGGATATAGTAAACAGGATTTTCTAAACTTTTTTTCTTTGCCAATTGCAGATCAAAATCAAGATGGGAGTCACTCCGCCGACTGAGAAAGAAAAAGCGTGTTGCATCCTTACCAATTTCCTCTATCACCTGACGGAGAGTGATGAACTTTCCTGCCCGTGTGGAGATGGGTATTTTATCCTTTCCGCGATACAAACTTACTAACTGGACAATAATAATGGAAAGAGTTTCTTTAGGATAACCAAGGGCTTCAATCGCTCCTTTCAATCGCTTCAGATAACCGTGATGGTCAGGACCCCAGAGATTGATAAGTTTAGCAAATCCCCGGGAGTATTTATCTTGATGATAAGCAATATCCCAACCGAAGTAGGTAATCCTTCCATCACTCCTTACCAGAACACGGTCTTTATCATCTCCAAATTCTTTGGATTTAAAGAAGATCGCTCCTTCTTTACGGAGAATGTACCCTTTTTTATCCAGAGTCTCTATTGCTTTTTCTATCTTCTCTCTGGTTAAACTCCTTTGGCTGAAGTAGAGATCAAAATTTACTCCAAACCTTTTCAGGTCATCTTTTATCTCTTGCAAAATAGAATCTAAAGCAAACCGCGCAAAGAAATCCTTATCCTCTTCCTTCTTACTTTTTCCTTCTTGAGCAAAAATCTGTTGAGCAATTGCCTTGATATAATCTCCTTTATACCCTTCTTCTGAAAAACTTGCCTTCTCTCCTAAAAGGTGAAGATAGCAAGCCCGCACAGACTCTCCCAACAAATCTATCTGGGTTCCTTCATCGTTTACATAATACTCTCGGAACACCTCATATCCTTGCTCTTTTAAGATATTTGCCAGAGCATCTCCAAAGGCAGCCTGTCTTCCATGAGCAATGGTAAGAGGTCCGGTAGGGTTTGCGCTTACAAACTCAATATTTATCTTCTTTCCCTTTTTTGCTTTTGAACTTCCATAATCTTTCCCTTCTCGCTTAATCTCCTCTAAGACATCCAAGAGCGAATCTTGATGAAGAAAGAAATTGATAAATCCGGGAGGGGCAAGTTTTATCTCCTTGACCTTATCTTTTATCTGCTCATCTTCTCTTATTCTCTGCTTTAGTTTGTGGATAATCTCTCTACCTACCTCCTGAGGCTCTTCTTTTCTAAGGGAAGCAATTTGCATCGCTATATTTGTAGAGAAATCTCCAAACTCCTTCTTGGGGGGCTTCTGTAGGGAGATAGAAACCTGCACCGAGAAGTTTTCTTTCACTACCTTTTCTACTAAAGACAAAAGGGTTTCTCTGAAATCCATTTCAAAAAGAGAAGACCTCCTGCGGGAGTTCAAACACCGAACAATCTTTGAGCATTTCTTGTAGTTATCTTCTCTATATCTGCTAAAGAAATTTCTTTTATCTCTGCTAATCTATAGAGGACATATCTTAGATAAGCGGGTTCATTCCTTTTTCCTCTCTTCTCCTGAGGAGGAAGAAAAGGGCAATCGGTCTCCAGAAGCATCCTCTCCAGAGGAGTAAATTTGAGGGTATCTCTTATTGTTTGAGCATTGGGATAGGTGAGATTTCCGGTGAAAGAGAGAAAGAATCCCGTTTCCAGTACCTCTTTTGCCACCTCTCTATCTGCACAGAAGCAATGAAACACTCCCTTCTCTACCTTCTCTTCCTTTAAGATCTTGAGGGCATCCAGATAAGCGTTTTTTGCTCCCTTGCCTTCCTTCTCCTCGGAACGACTATGCACAATCACAGGAAGGTTATGTTTTTTGGCTAAGCGAATGAATTGGCGAAATACCCTCTGCTGCACAGATTTAGGAACAGGGCTACGGAAGTAATCTATCCCTACCTCACCAATAGCCACTACCTTCTTCTCTTCAGCCAAAGCCTCAAATTTCTCAATCTCTGCCTTATCGGCATAATGAGGGTGAACGCCTATTGCAGTATATATAAATTCATATCTTTGGGCTAACTCTATTGCTTTTCTACTATCCTCTAAATCTACTCCCACCTCTATCAATGCCCCAACTCCTTCCTTTCTCGCTCTTTCTATCACCTCTTCTCTGTCTTCATCATAATCAGAGAAGTGCAGATGGGTATGGGTATCAAATATCATCTTATCCTCGGAAATAAAGCCTTCCCCTTTTTTATCTCTTCCTTCTCTAAATGCTCTAAAATCACTCTGGCAGTCTGAGGCATAAACGCTTGCAAGGATTCCGCTATCTTTTTTATCGCCTTTAATAAAAGAAAGAGGAATCTTTCCAGTTTCTCTGTTTTCTTCTCCTTGAGCAAAATCCAGGGTTTTGTTTCCTCAATAAACTTATTAGCCATATTTACCAACTCCCATATCTGCTCAAGCGCAAAGGCAAAATTAAAATCGTTCTCTGCAGAGAGAGAGTTTCTAATCTGGGAAGGAAGGTTCTCTATTTTCCTCTCTATTTCCGTTTCTTCTCTGTCCCTGCACTCTCTTTCCTTTGGAGGCTTTCCTTCCAGATACTTTTCTATCATTGAGAGAGTGCGATGCACTAAGTTTCCCAGGTCATTGGCTAGGTCACTATTAAACCTCTTAATCACTGCTTCCTCTGAGAAGTGTCCATCCTGGCCAAAAGGAACATCCTTAAGCAGAAAGTATCGATATACATCCACTCCAAACCTCTCCACTATTGTATAAGGAGAGATGATATTCCCGCGGGATTTGGACATCTTGTCTTTGCCCATCAACCACCAGCCATGGGCAAAGATTGTCTTCGGAGGCTCTATACCCAGAGCATAGAGCATAATAGGCCAGTATATTGCGTGCTGTCTGAGAATATCTTTCCCTACCAGATGCAAGTCTGCAGGCCACCAGCGAGAATGATATCTGTCTTGACTATCAAATGTTCCTACTGCACTAATATAGTTAATCAAGGCATCAAACCATACATATGTTACATAGGAAGAATCAAAAGGAAGTTCTATTCCCCAACTTAAACGCTCGCGTGGACGAGAGATACACAGGTCAGTAAGGGGTTGTTGGAGGAAACTCAGGATTTCCCGGGAACGCACAGAAGGGCGGATAAAACAAGGATGGGTGTGAATATGGTTGATTAACCAATCTTGATATTTGGACAGCCTAAAGAAGTAATTTTTTTCTTTCACCCTCTCCACAGGTCTTTGACAATCAGGACATTGTTCTTTACTTACCTGCGAACTTGGCCAGAAGGTCTCGCAGGGTGTGCAATACCATCCCTCATATTTGGCTAAATAGATGTCTCCTTTTCTATATAGAATCTCCAGCACCCGCTTTACTGTATTGATATGCCTTTGCTCAGTAGTGCGAATAAAATCGTTATAGGAGATATCTAACACCTTCCACAGGTGTTTAAATTGCTCTACCACTGTATCCGCAAACTCCTTGGGATCCTTGCCTGCTTGCTGAGCCGCTTTCTTTATCTTCTGTCCATGCTCATCAGTGCCTGTAAGTAAATATACACTCTCCTCACCATAGAGTTGACGCATATATCGGGCTAAACAATCAGCAGCGATATTGGTGTAAGAATGACCAATGTGGGGTTCAGCATTTATATAATATAAAGGAGTAGTAATATAAAACTTCATTCCTTTCCCTCCTCTTTCTTTTTTTCTTTTCTCTTCTCCTTTTCATTAGCATAATCAGAGTGTTCATAGGTTAGGCAACACATCAGTCTCCCACATAACCCCGATATCTTATTAGGATTTAAAGGGAGATTTTGATTTCTGGCCATCTGGAGAGTCACGCTACTGAACTCCTTCAGGAATGTAGTACAGCAAAGAGGCAAACCGCAAGGTCCAAATCCTCCCCGCAACTTTGCCTCATCACGCACCCCGATTTGCCTCATCTCTATTCTTATCTTGAATATAGTAGCCAAATCTCTTACCAACTTCCTGAAATCTATCCTTCCTTTTGCGGTAAAGTAGAAGATTATCTTGCTTCTATCAAAGGAATACTCTGCTTGAATTAACTTCATCTCTAACTTATGCTTATCTATCTTCTTTAAACAAATTCCAAACGCTTTTTTCGCCTCTTCCTTATTCTTTTTGATTTTCTCTATATCCTCACGAGTGGCTTTGCGAATGACACGACGCAAAGGATGCTCTACTTCACTATCTAATATAACCTCTCGAGGAGAGATTACCTCTCCGTAGTCTATTCCTCGCTCTGCTTCGATAATTACACAATCTCCTACATTTAGATTAAGACCATTGGTACTGTAATAGAAGATTCCTCCTCCTTCTCTGACCTTTACCTCCACCACTTCAAACATCTTTTAAGCCCTCGAGCATATTTGCAAACACTATCTTAGGATTAAGATTGCGATTTATAAGGTTATAACTCTTCTCCAGAACCTCCATCTTCCTTTTTACCTGTTCCAAGGAATATCTCTCGCTTTCTTTCCTGATTAGTTCTATCTTTTCTTTGTTAAACAGAACCTTGCTCTCTGCACAGAGTTTGAAGATGAGAATGTCCCTCCACCACCGAAGCCCTGTGTGTAATATCTCCTTCCATTCTAACCTTGACTTGCTCAGTAAAGCCTCTTTATCCTGGAGAAGAGTGAGCGCAGAGTGTATATCCTCGGTCTTTACTTGTCCTGCAGGAAATCTTATTATCTGACAGCGAGAGACTATAGTGGGAACAAGAGAGTAAGTAGAATCTGCAAAGATAATGAGCAAAGAATGAATAGGAGGCTCCTCCAAGGTCTTTAATAAAGCATTGGACGCCTCTTCGGTAAGCAACTGGGCATCCAGAATAAAACCTATCTTATATCTTGCACAATAAGGCTTCAAGGATATCCAGGTTTTTAGTTTTCTTATCTGCTCTATCTTTAGCGAATCGGATCTTCTATTCTCTTTGTTTTCCTCCCGAAACTCATCTACGCTAATTATCTCTAAGTCAGGATGGGTGAGAGCATCGAGTTTCTGGCAGGAATAACAAGAACCACATATCTCTCCTTCTTTTTGTTCGCAATTAAGCATTTGCGCAAACTTTATTCCTATTTTTCTCGCCTCTTCGTTTCCTCCTACAAACAGATAGCTGTGCCCTACCCTATTCTTTCTTATTGCTTCCTTAAACCCCTCTATCACCCTTTTCATCTTCTCTGGGAAGAAGCAGAAACTCCCTCAGTGTTTCTTCTATCCTCTTTCTTGTCTTCTCTACTCCCTCCACTTTTATTACCTTTATCCTTCTCGGTTCTCTTTTAGCCAACTCCAGATACCCTCTTCTCACTCTTTGATAATAACCCAGGTCTCTCTCTTCTATTCTGTCCTTTTCCCTTAATCTCTTCAACCCTTCCTCTGGTTCTATATCCAGAAGAATGGTTAAATCGGGCTTAATATCTATAAAGCGGCTCATCTGGTGTATAAACTCAATATCTATTCCATTTCCATAGCCCTGATAGCAGATAGTAGCATCCAAAAAACGGTCGCAGAGCACTATCTTGCCCTCACTAAGTGCAGGGTTTATTACCTCCTTTATCAACTGGGCGCGCGAAGCAAAGAAAAGAAATGTCTCGCAGTAATCATCCATTTCCTTATACTCTTTCTTTAATAAAATATCTCTTATTCTCTCTCCAATCCTTGTTCCCCCGGGTTCATGGGTAAACACCACAGAGAAACCTTTGCTTTGCAAAAACTCTATGCTTAGCTGTATCTGGGTAGATTTGCCACTTCCCTCTGTTCCCTCAAAGGTAATAAACTTTCCTCTCTCTTTCCGTTTATTCTTCATATCCTTCTATTTTATAGATAACCTCTCCCTTTCTACCCATCTTCATCTTCTCTCGTCCTAATTTTTCTATATAAAAATCCTCCTGCAGTCTTTTCTCCTCAAGGGCAAGAGTTCTATTTTCCTCCTTTAACCTCTCTATCCTCTCTGAAAGCCTTCTTTCCTCCTCTTTCATCTGCTGAAGTTTACAGAATTTAGGAGCGAATATAAAGAGTAGAAGAGAAAAGAGGAGTAAAAAAACTCCTATAGTTTTTAGTCTTCCCTTAGCGAGAAAAAACCTCTTTCCCCCCATATCTTCCTTCTTTCAATTCCTCTTCAATCCTTAGAAGTTGATTATATTTACAGATGCGTTCTCCCCGAGAAAGTGAGCCTGTTTTTATCTGTCCGCTATTCACTGCCACGGAAAGGTCTGCAATGGTGGTATCCTCGGTTTCTCCAGAACGATGGGAGATTATTACTCCGTAGTTGTTTTCCTGAGCGAGTTTTATTACAGCAAGAGTCTCGGTAAGCGTTCCAATCTGATTTAATTTTATCAGAATAGCATTTGCTACCTTTCTCTTCAACCCTTGCTCTAACCTTTTGATATTGGTGACAAATAAATCGTCCCCTACCAACTGAATTTTATCTCCCAATCTTTGTGTAAGTTCTCTCCATCCTTCCCAATCATTTTCTCCTAATCCGTCCTCAATAGAAAGGATCGGATATTTGCTTAGCAGATCTTCATAGAAGGCTATCATCTGCTCAGAAGTCTTTTCTTCAGACTCAAATATATACCTTTCTTTCTCCTCAGAGAAGAAGGAACTTGCTGCAGGGTCTAAAGCAAAGCAGATATCCTCTCCCAGTTTATAACCACTTCTTTCTATTGCTTCGCTAATCAAACTCAGAGCCTGCTCGCTCTTTTCCAGAAAAGGCGCAAAACCTCCTTCATCTCCTACCCCTGTTCCCATTCCTTTCTCGCTCAAGAGTCTTTTTAGATGATGAAAAACCTCTGCTCCCATTCTTAAGCCTTCTCTAAAACTCTCTCCGCCTATAGGAACAATCATAAATTCCTGGAGATTTAAGAGATTATCTGCATGTTTTCCTCCATTGATTACATTCATCATCGGCACCGGAAGGACTTGAGGTTTATTTCCAGATAACTCAGCAATATATTGATATAAAGGAATGTTTCGTGCACGGGCAGCACTATGGGCTAAGGCGAGAGAGGTGCCCAAAATAGCATTTGCTCCCAGATTGGATTTATTCTCTGTCCCATCCAAAGCAAGAAGCAGGTTATCCAACCCCTCTTGTTCTTCTACCTCCTTTCCTATTAGTTGAGGGGCAATTATCTTTTCTACATTTTCTACCGCTTTCCTTACCCCTTTTCCTTGATATCTCTTTTCTCCATCCCGCAACTCTAATGCTTCGTATCTTCCTGTAGATGCTCCTGAAGGAACCTCTGCTCTTCCTTTAACCCCATTCTCCAGAATTACCTCTACCTCCACAGTAGGATTACCTCGCGAGTCCAGTATCTCCCTTGCTTTTATTTCTTTGATCTTTGCCATAGTTCCCCTCCTTGTTCTGTAAAATCCACAGATACTAACTTAGAAATCCCTTTCTCCTCCATTGTTACTCCATAAATTATATCTGCAATACTGATTGTCTTTTTATTGTGAGTGATAATAATAAACTGGGTATTCTGGGTAAATTCCTTGAGAAGATGGACAAAACGCTCTACATTATTATCGTCTAAAGATGCATCTATCTCATCCAAAACACAAAAAGGAGCGGGTTTTACTCTAAAAAGGGCAAATAAAAGGGCAATGGTAGTAAGCGCTCTTTCACCTGCAGAGAGAAGAAGAGCATCCTGTAGCCTTTTCCCTGGAGGATGAACAATTATTCTGATCTTGGGTTCCAGTTCATCTCCTTCCTTCTCTATCTTTGCCTCTCCTCCAAAGAAGAGAAGGTTAAAGAAACGATTAAATTCCTCCTCCACCTTCCTTAAACTCTGTGTAAACATCTCCTTTGCCTGTCTATCCATATTTATTATCGCTTGCTGAACCCTCTTTTTTGCTAACAGAAGATCATCTCTTTGTTCTTGAAGAAAGGAAAGGCGGGTTTGCAATCTTTCTTCCTCCTCTATAGCGGTAAAACTTGTCTTTCCTAACCCCTCTATAGCCTTGTGCAACTTTTCTATTTCTTGCTTAACCTTTTCCTTATCAATCTCCTCTACCGCAACCTCTTGAATGTCTAAATTATACTCCTCTTTCATCCGCTGGGCAATAGAATCTTTCTCCAAGCAGACCTTTTGATATCTAAGTTGCAGGACAGAAATCTGTTGCGAAAGTGCAGAGATCTCCTCTGCTATCTCTTTCTCTTTTTCTCTCTTCTCTTCAATAAAGGCGGTGAGTGCTTTTCTTTCTCTTGTTATTTCCTCCATCCTTTCCTCTATCTCTCTTTCCTCGGAGATAAATCCTTTCTCTTCCTTTTCCGCTTTACTTATTTCCTCTTCCCATTTCTTTTTTTCGCTGGCTATCTCTGCAATCTCCTTCTCTTTCTGGTTTTTCTTTTTTATCTCCTCCTCCAACTTTTTCTTTAACATCGATTCCATCTCTGTCTCCAGTCTTTCTTTTTCTTTCAAAGAGGAAAGTTCTATATTCTCTCTTTCTCTTTTCTCTCGCCACAGAGGAAGAAAGATCTGCTCCAGCCTTTTTCTTAGCCTTAAAAAACAATCTTTTATCCTTCTCTTGAGCAACTCAACCCGATTCACCCTCTCTATTTCTTTGTCCACCTCCTCTATCTGCTTTAAAATCTCCTCCAGAGCAGAATAGAGATCAGTAGGGTCTTCCCCCCCTTCCCTTTCTTCCTTTACTATCTTCTTCAAAGTATTCTTTTCTCTTTCTTTCTCTTTCAAAGATATCTGATGGCGAAGAGTGGTGATTAAAGAGGTTTTATTAGCCAACTCTTGAGTGACCCTATCAATATTTTTGTTTATCTCCTCTATTTCCTCTTTTATTCTCTTTAACTTCTTTTCCGCTTCTTCTATCTGCATCTTGTTAAATATAAGTTGATTACGACTTCTTTCCTTTGCCCGTTCAAGTTTGAGTTTACTTTGGTATATAATAGCAAGTCTATTTTCTAACATTGATAATTGGGCATTCTGCGCCTCTTTCTTTCCCTCTATCTCTTGCACAATCTTCTCTAGTTTTTCTTTTCTTGTTAGCAGGGCATCTTTCTCCTGAAGCAATTCCTTGCTTTCTCTATGCATACGCTTATACTCAAAGGCGTAGAACTTGACTTTTAGAGCACTCAACCTTTCCATCTTCTCCTTATATTGCCTGGCTTTGCTTGCCTCTCTTTGCCAGATAGTTATCTGACTTTTTAGTTCGCTAATAATATCGTTTACGCGCACCAGATTCCTTTCTGTTTGCTCCAATCTTCTTAAAGCCTCCTTCTTCTTCTGGCGATACCCTCCAATTCCTGCCACTCGCTCAAAGAGTTCGCGTTTCTCCTCAGGACGAGAGCTCAAGAGTGATTCTATATCCTTTTGATCAACTAAAGAATAGGTATTGCTTCCTATTCCTGTATTTAAAAAGAGAGAAGTAATATCCTTCAGACGGCAAGGAATATTATTCAGGAAATACTCGTTTTCTCCAGAGCGAAAAACTCTTCTTTTAATGGTTACCTCCTCATAATCTAAAGGAATAATCTTCTGACCATTGTAGAAAGTAAGGGCAACCTCGGCTAATCCCAAGGGTTTGCGTTTACCGGTTCCATTGAAGATAACCTCCTTCATTGAACTCGCTCTCAGGTTATGAGCACTCTGTTCCCCTAACACCCATCTAATTGCTTCGGCAATATTGCTCTTTCCCACTCCATTTGGACCAACAATTGCACAAACTCCTTTCTTGAAATAGAGTTTGGTTCTGTCGGCAAAGGACTTAAATCCAAAGATATCCAGTTTCTTAAAGTGCATCTTAAAGATCTCTTATTTCAGTTTCTGCGCTATTGCTTCTTTCTGAATCTCTATCTTTGTATTTTCGCTGATCTTCAACACCACGATATTCCCCTTAACCTCTATTACCGTGGCATAAATACCCCCATTAGTAATTACTCTATCTCCTTTGGAGAGTTTGGAAAGCATTATTTGATGCTCCTTTCTCATTCTCTGTTGAGGAAGGATAAGCAGGAAATAAAAGATAGCAAATATCAAAAACAGAGGAAGCATACTCACAAATAGGTTTTCTCTACCAGAAATTTGCATTATAGATACAAACATTGTTCCTCCTTGCCTATTTTTGGCTTCTTAGTATAGCCTAACGATCTTCGCCTGGGGATAATAATACTCTAAAATTTGATGGTAATCAAATCCTCTTTTTGCCATAAAATATGCTCCCCACTGACAGAGACCTACCCCATGCCCCCAGCCGATCCCTTCAAATATTACTTTATCTCCTCTTGTTTTAACTCTAAAATTTGTGCTCCGAATCAAATTTGACCCGATAAGTAAACGAAACCTGTTTGCGGGTATCTCTACTTCTCTTTTCTTTGTCCTTATCTCTATCCTTTCCACTCGTCCACTTTCATCATACCCTAGACAGGAGAGAGAAAGAATCTTTTCTATCTTGTATCCTTCTTTATTTAATCTTTCTCTTATCCTCTCTAAAGGAATTCTGGCTCTCCAATGATAATAAGGGGAACGGAAACAAAACGGACAATTCACTCCTTTCAAAGGAGGAATGTCTATCTTCCAGAGTTTACTTGCATCCTCTGTATGTCCTCCACAGATAGCATGAAAGAAGGCAGGAAAGAGTTTTCCTTTATACTTCAATACCTCTCCTTTTGTTTGATAAACTGCTCGCCTTGTGCGCCAGGTTTCCTGTCTTACTCCTCCATATAGTTGAGAATAGATGGTGTTATCTAGCGCATAGTCTTTGTCCTTGTTTGCCAGAGCCTGATAGAGAGCAAAAGTGCGAGCGGCTACCGCTTGGGCTTTCAAAACCTCCATAGGCCAGTGAGGAGAAACCTCGGCGCGCAAAACTCCACACAGATAGTCCTCAATATCTACTTCATTAATAGCCAATAATCTTCCATTCTTCTGACGAATAATCTCCAGATTACCTCGCAGACGATATCTATTTAAGAAGATAGCCGCTTCTCTTTTAGGTTTAATCTTTATTGCGCAAATCTTAAAGGGATATTTATTAATCTTTATTCCTGCAGGGATAGGCACTACCTTGGCTTTATGCAGACCTTGGCTCTCCTGCAGTACCTGGTCAGTATAAGGAGCGCATATCTCAAATCTTCCTTTTACCGAGAGAGTGAACTCTTTTGCTTCTTTTAATATAGCCACGCGAATAAAATACCTTTGCTCCAGAGGAGGAGTGGCTAAGCCGTAAGCAGGAGATATAGAGGAGAAACAGGTAATAATAAAAACCAGTAGAGTAAGAAAAAGATTCATCGGTGAAAGAGCCAGAAGATTAAAGAAAAGAGCAGGCTGAGGAGAATACAGGTAGTCAAGGGAAAATAAAAGGAGAAGTTTTCCTTTCGGATAAGGATATCTCCGGGTAGATGTCCTATAAAAGGAATATTCTTTGCCATTATAAATATTCCTCCCAGAAGAAGCAAGATTATCCCTGATAGAATCATAAATCTTCCTATCAACTCTAATCCCATTTTATTCTTCTTTGGCGATTTCCCATAAAGGAAAAACCGAAATGTTTATATGCCTTCTCTGTAGCAATCCGCCCTTGAGGAGTGCGCTGAAGAAAACCCTCCTGAATAAGATAGGGCTCATAGATCTCCTCAAGAGTATCCTCCTCCTCACCCACTGCTACTGCAATAGTGCTTATTCCTACAGGGCCACCATTAAATTTGCTGATAATTGTCTCCAGAATCCTCTTGTCCATTTCGTCCAAGCCAAGTTTATCTACCTCCAGCATCTCCAGAGCCCTTTCCGCAATCTCTTTGCTAACCTTTCCCTTCCCCTCTACTTGGGCATAGTCTCTTATTCTTCGGAGCAAACGATTAGCAATGCGGGGAGTCCCTCTGGAGCGCAAAGCGATCTCCTCTGCCCCTTCGCGATCGATATCCAGATTCAGAAGTCTGCTGGAGTTAAGGATGATCTCGCATAACTCTGAAGGAGAATAATAATCCAGTCGGCTAATCACCCCAAAGCGTGATCTTAAAGGAGAGGTGAGAAGACCACTGCGAGTAGTGGCTCCTATCAAGGTAAAGGGAGCAAGGCGGAGTTTAACAGAACGAGCATTAGGTCCTTTATCCAGGATGATATCCAGAGAATAGTCTTCCATTGCCGAGTAGAGATACTCCTCTACTACTCGCGGAAGGCGGTGAATCTCATCAATAAATAACACCTCCCCTCGCTTTAGATTAGTAAGCAAACCGGCTAAATCTCCAGGGCGCTCTAATATCGTCCCTGAGGAAACTTTTATTTGCACCCCCATTTCTTTAGCAACAATATAAGCCAAGGTAGTTTTTCCTAATCCGGGAGGTCCAAAAAACAAGAGATGGTCTAAACACTCATTTCTTTGCTTTGCTGCTTGAATAAAGATTCTGAGGTTCTTCTTCAATCTCTCCTGCCCCACAAAGTATTTCCAGGAGGAAGGGCGGAGGATATTCTCATACTCTGTATCCTCGTTTTCTTTTAATGGGGTTATTGGACGCACTGGCATAGGGCTTCACGAATAATCTTTTCTAATTCTATTTCCTCTGATGATTGTTTCCTCAACACCTTGCTTACCATCTCTTGCGCTCTCTGTTTTTTATACCCTAAAGAAACCAGAGCAGAGACAGCATCTCTTTCTATATCTTCCTCTTCTTCCAGTTTGGGCAACTCTACCTTTTCCTTCAATTCAAGGATTATGCGTTGAGCAGTCTTCTTTCCAATTCCAGGAATACGACTGAGTATCTGATAATTACCCTTAGCAATTGCCTTCTGCAGATCATCTGCTGAGCTTCCGGAGAGGATAGCCAGGGCTATGCGCGGTCCGATTCCTGAGATAGAGAGAAGTGAGATAAACAACTCTTTTTCCTCTGAACTAAGGAATCCATAGAGTTTGATACTTGCGCTCTTGCCTGAGAGAGAAAGATAAGGATAGATGAATAATCTCACCTCCTTTTCCAACTCTCCTATTCTTTCCAGCACAGAGAGAGGAACACTAATCCTATAACCAATTCCCCCTACATCCACCACTATATACTCCCCTTTCTTTACTCTCAATATTCCCTGGATATACTCAAGCATATTTCTGTCTATAACAGTGGCAGATAGCCGCTGCTAAAGCATCTGCAGCATCTGCAGGAGGAGACACGGGAAGATGAAGAAGCCTTTTTACCATACTCTGCACCTGTATCTTGGAAGCCCTTCCATTACCCACTACTGCCTGCTTTATCTCTGTGGGCAGATACTCTATGATCTTAAGTCCCTGCTTTAGAGCGGCTAATATTGCTGAACATCTTGCTTCTCCAATCCTTACCGCCGAACGGAAATTTTTATGCAGAAATATATCCTCTATAACCATTATATCCAATTTGCTCCTTCCGATTATCTTGCTCACTTCCTGATGGATATAGTTTAATCTCTCTCCCGGAGCAGATTTTTTCTTGGTTTTGATCAGTCCATACTCACATACCTGCAATTCCCCTTTTTTATTCTCTACTATTCCAAACCCGGTAGTAATTGTTCCCGGATCAATTCCCAATACTCGCATTATAAAAGAACCTATTTGCTTTCCTTATTCGGAAAGGGCAAATCAAGAGAACTTTACTTCTTCTCGTATTTCTTTCTAAACCTTTCCACTCTCCCCATAGAATCTACCAGTTTCTCTTTACCTGTAAAGAAAGGATGACACTTGGAACAAATCTCCACATGCAGGTTCTTTCGCGTAGAGCGTGTATGAATTACTTCTCCACAGGCACAGGTAATTGTAGTTTCATAATACGGTGGATGGATGTTTTTCTTCATAACTCCTCCCGAGAAACATTTCTTATTGTTGCTAAAAACTCTTTATTATTCTTTGTCTTTTTTAATCTTTCTATCAACAACTCCATTGCTTCTACACTGCTTACCTCCTGAAGCATCTTTCTCAATAACCAGATTTTTGACAATTCTTCAGGGCTTACGAGCAACTCCTCATGACGGGTATTAGAGCGCTTTATATCAATAGCGGGATAGATACGGCGTTGGAAGAGGTTACGGTCTAACTGGAGTTCCATATTTCCCGTGCCTTTGAACTCTTCAAAGATAACATCATCCATTCTGCTTCCTGTATCCACCAAAGCGGTAGCAATGATAGTCAAACTTCCTCCCTCCTTTACATTCCGGGCAGCCCCAAAGAACCTTTTGGGTTTCTGTAATGCCTCTGCGTCTAACCCTCCGGATAGAATCTTGCCGCTATGAGGCATTACTGCATTATAGGCTCTGGCCAGACGGGTAATGCTATCTAAGAGGATCACTACATCCTTCTTATACTCCACCAACCTTTTTGCCTTCTCCAGAACCATCTCTGCTACCTGAATATGCCTTTCTGCAGATTCATCAAATGTAGAACTGATGACCTCTGCTTTTACCGACTCTTGCATATCTGTAACCTCCTCTGGACGCTCATCAATGAGTAAGATAATCAAGAATACATCAGGGTAATTCTTGGTGATACTATTGGCAAACTTCTGGAGCAGGATAGTTTTTCCACTGTAAGGAGGAGCAACAATCAAACCCCTTTGCCCTTTTCCTACAGGGGTGATAAGATCCATTACGCGCATAGAGATTTCATCCGGAGTAGTCTCCAATATATACCTTTCATTTGGGTAGATGGGAGTGAGGTTATCAAAGAGCACCTTATTCTTTGTCGCCTCAGGATTCTCAAAGTTCACTGCTTCTATCTTCAGAAGCGCAAAGTATTTCTCTCCTTCCTTAGGAGGACGAATCTGTCCACTTACCGTATCCCCTTTGCATAAGTTGAACTTTCTAATCTGAGAAGGAGAGATATAGATGTCATCCGGACAGGGGAGATAGTTGTAATTAGGGCTTCTTAGGAAACCAAAGCCATCTTGTAAGGTCTCCAGCACGCCTTCTCCGAATATCAAACCATTCTTTTCTGTCTGAGTTTGCAGGATGCGAAAGATAAGGTCTTGTTTCCGCAAACCGCTTATTCCTTCAATCCCTAACTCACGAGCGATTTTGTTTAACTCGCTCATATTCTTGCGTTTCAGTTCGGCAATATTCATTACTTCAGGCATTGTACAATCCTCCTCCATACTTCTTCTACTTGCTTCCTTGTTTCCTCTATCTCTTTATCATTCTCTATTAAATAATCTGCTTTCTTCATTTTCTCGGATAAAGGGAGTTGACGCTTTATCCTCCTTAGGGCATCCTGCGAAGAAAAACCCCTGCTCTGGGAGCGAGAAAGTTGGGTATCCAAGGATGCCCTTACCACAATTATCTTATCTACAAGTTTATCTGTCCCTGTTTCTATCAGAAGAGGAGCATCGACAAGGATTAACCTTGCCCTGCTTCCTTCTATCCTTTTTTTTATCTCCTCTATTATCAGAGGATGGAGAGTGCTTTCCCATCTTCTTATCCTGCCCTCATCGGCAAATATCTCCTCAGCCATCTTTTTCCTTTGCTCAGGATCGGGTATCTTTAAGAGTTTATGGGCAATCTCGTCAGCATCTATTACCTCTATATCCTTGTCTAACTCCTTGAAGATGTTGCATACTGTAGTTTTTCCTGCACAGAATCCTCCGGTGACTCCTATCACTATCTTTCCTCCTTTCTCCGCTTGCATCTCTAATGAGAATTCTCAAGGTTAAGAAATCGCTTTATTGCCCCTTCCCATTTTCCTTGAGTTTTTAAGATTATTTCACAAACCTCGCGCACCGCCCCTCTTCCTCCTTCTTTATGGGTAATATAGTCTACCTTTTGCTTTACTTCCTCAACTGCGTTGGGCACAGCAATGCTTAAACCTACCTTTTCCAATACCGGTAGATCTATTATCTCATCTCCTATAAAACCTATCTCCTCAGGAAGAACCTTGTGTTTTTTGAGAATCTTTTGATAAACTTTTAGTTTATTCTGCACTCCTTGATATACCTCCTCTATCTCCATCTCCTTTGCCCTTTTTCTTACCGCTGATGACTTTTTGGCAGTAATGATTATAGTTTTAATCCCTGCCCTTTTCAGCAACACCACCCCTAATCCATCATATACATCAAAGCACTTTATTTCCTCTATGTTTCCCAAAAACATTATTCTCCCTTCTGTGAGCACTCCATCTACATCTAAGAGAAGAAGTTTAACCCTTTTGAATTTTTCTACCAACCTCTCTTCCATCTCTCTCGGCAAGTAAACTGAGGGATTATCTATACCACTCCTGACTTTAACACATCCTGAACATCCAACAATCCGATTACTATATTATTCTCATCTACTACTGGAATCTCATCTATCTTCTTCTCCTCGAATATCTTTACACACTCCACTACCAATCTCTCTTTATCTACTACTACAGGTTTTCTGCTCATTACTTCGCTTACTTTTCTTTTAAGAAGATGTACATCTTTCTCTAAATGCCGTCTCAAGTCTCCATCAGTAAATATACCCACCAACTTTCCATAAGCATCTACTACTACTGCTGCTCCTGCACGGGCTTGAGTTATCCTTAGCAGAACATTTCTTACTATCTCATTCTCCCTTACCAGAGGGTTTGCTTTTCCGGTGCGCATTATGTCTTTTACCCGCAAAAGTAGTCTCTTTCCTAAAATACCCCCTGGGTGGAAAAATGCGTAGTCTTCTTTTCTGAAACCCTTTTTCTGAAAAAGGACCACCGCAAGGGCATCTCCCATTGCCAGCATTGCAGTGGTGCTGGAGGTAGGAGCCAAACCCAACTTGCATGCCTCCTTTTCTACACTGGTATCCAAGACCACATCGCTATTTCTGGCTAAAGTAGAGTTTACTTTCCCTGTAAGAGCAACTATCTTCGATCCTATTCTCTTTATAGAGGGCAAGATCTTAATTATCTCTTCTGTTTCTCCACTGTTGGATAAAATGACCACTATATCCCTCTCTGTTACCATTCCCAAATCTCCATGTGCAGCCTCAGCAGGATGAAGGAAGAAACTGGGAGTCCCTGTAGAAGCCAGGGTAGCCGAGATCTTTTTGGCGATTATCCCAGGTTTTCCCATACCAATGATTATTACTCTACCCTTGCACTGATAGAGGAGTTCTATTGCCTGAATAAAGTTCTTCCCTAAGCGAGGAATTAATCTTAAGATTGATTCCCCTTCGGTTTGCAAAACTTCCTGAGCCTGCGAGATGATCTCTTTATCCAACATTGCTCTCCTTTTTTATTAGGAATCCCTTACTCTCGGCTAAATGGCACACGGGGGTCGTAGATAATCTTGTGGAAAGCACAAGCGGTATAGATTCCCTGAGCATAACTATCACAGCAAGATTCTAACTTCTGTAAAGTATCTCTTATCGCTAAACTATCCTTTATCTCTCCATTATCTATCGCTTCTTTTATCCTCTCGACTATCATCTCTACTCTTTTTCTGCTTCTTTGCTCTACTTTTTCCCAGATAGGAGAGAAGGGTATTCCGGAAAACAGTCTTGTTTGTGCACGCACGCTGAGTTCTGCATAATCTATAGTCTCTCCTTGCGCGGTCTGTTTAATCTCCCGGTGAAGGTTTTCTATTACTACTGAACTCTGTTCATCCGGGGGGAAGAATCTAAGTATCTCCTTTCTTATCTCTTCCTCGCTTGCTCCTAAGTTAGCCGGTTTTGCCGCATAAAGTGCAGCCCGAAATGCGGACATCTCTACCCTTTGTTTAAGGAGAAGAATCTTGCCGAATTGGATAATAAGAATAATCATAAACACAAACAGCGGGAAGAAGATGGCAAATTCAAAACTTGCTTGAGCATACTCAAGAGAAAATTTTTTAGAGTTAAAAGGGATCATCTCTATCTTTCTATCTTCTCACTCCTTTAGATGCACCTCAAAATGGGGTTGTGGAGGAAAGAGTTGTCCACAGGTAGAAGGAGGATGTGCGCCAGAGCAGATATTGGTTAGAGCCCCTGTTGCTCTTCTTTCTTCTTTATTAGCCAAGGAGATACTCACATTGACCTCGGTAGAGTGCAAACTCCCTTGAGTCCAGAAAGGTAAAGAGTAAGAGTATGAGGTTTGTGTCCTTTTCCAGCACCTTTTACAATAGCAGGTATAGCGCCGAGGATCACAGTCTTCTCCACAGCAAGCGCGGGCAGTGAAACCACAGGGACTACAGAGCTGAGCACATCGGGGTTTTTTGCAGCTGGTGTTTACCGTTTTGCTTCTATATTCCCTCCAATAGTTATACTCTATAACTATATCTTTATCTTCCCAGGTAGGTTGCCATTGGGCAATATCCCCTCCCCCCGGAGATACCTCTTTTATCTCATAGCCATTTTCTAAGGCGCATCTTTTACTTACCTCTCTCACTTCTGTATCTATATCTACATATTCTCTTTGGGTTTTATCTATTGCTCCCCTGATAAGTTTCAAGTGCTCGATAACTATCTCCCTTACCTTCTTCTCATCTAATTGCTCAGCCATTCTTGCTTTACTCTCTCCTTCGTTGATAACCTCGGGAGAGGCAGGTAAAGGGTTAAAAAAGAGTTTTTTCTGTTCATATTCACTTGCTAACCCCGATATTGGCTGAAGAGATATATACACAGGAGTAGGGGGAGTGGTGAGATAACTGGTGTAGTTAAAAGGATAGATAAGACTTTCCCCTGTATCCTTCTCTACTTTAGCCGCAGTAAGCATTGCCATACTATTCAGCCCTCGAGCCAAACAAGCAACTCCTGCCAGCGCTGCTGCATCTGCAGCATTTTGGGCACGCAAATACTCCAGGGATTTATTCCCTAATCTAATCATCCCTCCCATAAAGGCAAGTAAAACTGCTAAGAGAGAGATGAGAAAGATGCTAATCTGTCCCCAAGACTTCATCTTCACTCACTTACTGCAATACGCTCGCTCATATATCCCTGATATTCGCTTACCATCATCTTATTTAGAGGATGAACAACGGTATAGAAAATGAGCATAAAAAACACGATTATTACACAGAAGATAATGGCCGCCTCCAAGATTATTTGCGACCTATTTCTCTTTCTCATTATCAACCCTCTTCTGCGCAATTATCTTCTCCGCTATCTTTTGAGGGACAATCTCATAATGGGAAAACTTCATTGAAAAAGAACCTCTTCCTCCAGTGATCGATTTCAAGTCGGTGGTATAATGGGTCATCTCACTTAAAGGCACAAGAGCCTTTATCTTTCTTCCTTCCATTCCTACGATTCTTCCTCGTTTGGAACTCAGCCCGCTGTTAATATCTCCCATATACTCTTCCGGAGCATCTACCTCCACCTCTACAATAGGTTCTAACAACACAGGTTTTGCTTCCAGAGCACCCTTTCTTAAAGCCATAGCGGCGGCAATCTGAAAAGCCAGATCAGAGGAATCTACAGAGTGATAGGAGCCATCATAGAGGGTCGCTTTTATGTCTACCAGAGGATAACCGGCAAGCACTCCCTCACTCATTGCCTGCTTTATTCCCTTCTCTACTGCGGGAATATACTGCCGGGGAACCACTCCCCCCACAATCTTGTTTACAAACTCAAAACCCTTTCCTCTCTCCAAAGGTTCCAATCTCAACCAAACATCTCCATATTGCCCATGCCCTCCTGTTTGGCGTTTATATTTACCTTGCACCTCTGCGCTCCGAGTAATCGTTTCCTTATAAGCAATCTTTGGCTCACCTACCTCTACTTCCAACTTAAACTCTCTCTTCAGACGAGCAATGGCAATTTCCAAACACAAGTTCCCCATTCCTGAGATAAGAAGTTCCTTTGTCTGCTCATCCCGAGAAATGTGAAAGGTAGGAGTTTCCTTATGAAGTTTTACCAGTGCTTCGGAAATCTTCGCTTCATCTTTGTTAGACTTAGGCTTTAGAGCAAGAGAAAGAAGGGGTTGAGGAAAATCGATGCGGGAGAAGAGAATAGGATTTTTCTCTTCACATATACTATCTCCTGTCTCTGTGTTCTTCAACTTCGCTACTGCCGCTATATCTCCTGCTTCTACTTTAGAAGTGGGCTTTTGCTCTTTCCCTTGCAGGAAAAGGATCTGACTAATCCGCTCCTTTGTGCCTTTGCTGGAGTTGTAAAACTCTGTATTGGAGGCAAGTTCTCCTGAGAAAACCTTGAACAAACTTAGTTGCCCCACATAGGGGTCGGAGATAGTTTTGAATACCAGGGCGCTGAAGGGGCTGTGGCTATCTGCTTTTCTTTCCTCTTCTTGCTTGCTCTCAGGATTAACTCCCTTGTAAGAAGAGGGAGGAGAAGGAGAGACTTCCGAGAGCATCTCCAGAAGAGAATCTATACCTATATTTCTTAAAGCAGAACCACACAGGATAGGGGTTAGTTTCCTTTCCGCGAAACCTTTTTGCAATCCTTGCATTATCTGATTATGGGAAAAAGTCTCTTCCTCCAGATACCTCTCCAGAAGATAGTCATCTACCTCGGCAATCATCTCTATGGCTTTTTTTCTAAATTCCTCTACTTTTTCTCTTTCTGTCTCCTCTAAATTCTCTTCTTCTTCCTGAAGCACCGAGATTACCCGCCTTATCTCCCCTCCTCTATTTATCGGATAGTGCACAGGAAAGCATCCCTTCCCAAATCGATCTTGGATGACCTTTACAGTCTTTAAGAAATCTGCTCCTTCTTTATCCAGTTTATTTACAAAGATAAAGAAGGGAAGGCGGTAGTCGTTAAGAAGTTGGTATGCCCGCTCTGTTCCCACCTCAATTCCTGCACTGGCGTCAACAATCAAGACTCCTGCATCTGCCGCTACCAACCCCGAGATTATCTCTCCAATAAAGTCTGCATATCCGGGAGTATCTAAAATGTTTATTTTCTTATTCTTCCAATGGCAGTGAAGCAAAGAGAGGTTCAGGGACATCCTTCTTTCTATCTCCTCCGGAGTATAGTCGCTTACTGTATCTCCTGTTTCTACCTTTCCCAACCGCGAGATCTCTTTGCTATCAAAAAGCATTGCTTCTGCCAGTGAGGTCTTTCCTGCTCCAGAATGAGAGAGTAAAACAATATTTCGTTTTTCCATTTCTCACCCCATCAAAAAAGTTTATCCTGTCTTCATAGCAATCTTTCCGGTGCGAAATATTCGCTGGATATCGAATCTTTCCATCTTCTTCAGGCATTCCTCTATATGCTTCTCCTCTCCTACTATCTCTATCAACATATTCTCCCCTTTTTCATAGAGTATCTTCGCCTCCATCTCTTTAACCAGATGCAAAAACTCCTCTTTTCCCTCGCGAAGTTCTACTTTTACCAGAACCAACTCTCGTTCCACAAACTCTACCCCTGTCTTGGTCAAGTCCTCTACTTTTATCACATCAATAAGTTTATATAACTGTTTGCTGATCTGCTCAAGGACGCGGTCATCTCCTTCTGCTACCACAGTCATCTCGGAGATGGTAGGATCCTCTGTTCTTCCTACGGTAAGGCTGTCAATATTAAACCCCCGAGCGGAGAAGAGACCGGCGATACGCGCAAGCACCCCTGGTTTATTCTCTACCAGCACTGAGATTGTATGCCTCATTACCTGCTCCAACTCACGCCTTTGCATATTCTCCTCCTCAGTTTTCTTCTCCTTTTGGATAAGCACCCAAGACCTTTAAGAAGATGCACCTGTTCTCCAGTTCCTTAAGCACTTTCTTTACTTTTTTCTGTTCACAATGCCCTTCTAAATCCAGAAAGAAATAGTAATCCCAAGCCCTTGTTTTAGAAGGGCGAGATTCTATCTTGGTAAGATTGATGCCTTCCTTCTTGAAGGGCAAGAGCATCTCATAAAGCGCTCCTACTCTGTCTTTTATAGAGAAGAGGAGAGAGGTTTTATCATTTCCTGTCTCGGGGACATTATTCTTCCCGATTACCAGGAAACGGGTTATATTGTGAAGGTTATCCTGGATATCTTCTTTTATTACCTTCAGGTGATAGATCTGAGCAGAGAGAACATTAGCAATCGCTCCTGCATATCTCTCGGAAGAAGCAACTTGCGCAGCTTTGGCAGTGCTGGATACCTCTATCATTTCGGCGGCAGGTAGGTTTCTATTCAACCAGGAACGGCATTGAGCAAATACTTGCGGATTGGAATAGATCTTTTTAATCTTCTCCAGAGGAAAGTTAGAAAGGAGGCTATGGGAGATCTCCAGAAAAATCTCCGAGCATATCTTTAGATCGAAATCGATAAACATATCCAAAGTATGACTTACTGCTCCCTCTATAGAGTTCTCAATGGGCACTACTCCATAGGTTGCTTCTCCCTTCTCCACCACCTTGAATACACCCTCAATATTTGCACAGGGGAGATAGTTCACTGAACTGCCAAACTTCTTCAAAGCAGCAAGGTGAGTGAAGGTTGCCGGAGGACCTAAATAAGCAATGCTCACCTCTTTCTGAAGAGAGAGGGTGCTGGACATAATCTCGCGATAGATAGCCTTTATACTCTGGGAGCGAAGAGGTCCTTTGTTTAGCCTTACTATCCTTTGATAGATCTCCTCCTCCCTTTCGGGAGAGTATACCGATGTGCCCTCTTTATTCTTTATCTCTCCTATCTTAAGAGCCATTCGAGTGCGTTGGTTAAGGAGTTTTACAATCTCTGCATCTATTTTGTCAATTTTCTCCCGTAAAGACCGAACCTTCTCAGTTTGCTTCATCTTTCTCCTTTTTTCTTATCTTTCCCGAAGGTTGAGGTAAGTCTGTTAGGGAACTTAGACCAAAGTATTGAAGGAAATAAGAAGTGGTACGATAAAGTATTGGTTTTCCTAAACTATCTTTTCTTCCTGCAGTCTTAATCAGCCCTCTCTCCAGAAGATACTTCAGTATTCCCCCTACATCCACTCCTCTTATTGCTTCAATCTCCGCACGGGTTACTGGCTGACGATAGGCAATTATAGATAGGGTTTCCAGAGCAGGAAGCGAAAGTTTTTCTTCTTTCTCTCTTCTTAAAACCTTTTTTATCCAGGACGCATAGATGGGTAAAGTGCAAACTTGAAAGCCCTGGGCAATCTCTATAATCTGAAAACTCCTGTTTTCCTTTCTGTATTCTTCTTTTAACTCCTTAATTAACTCCTTTGTAAATTTATTTTCTATATTCAACGCCTTGCTCAACTCCTCAGAGGATAGAGGCCTGTCGCTGGCAAACAGAACTGCCTCAATTATCCTCTTTATCTCCTCCTTCTCCATCCCATTCCATCAGCTCCTCAGGTTGTTTTCTGATAAGATAGACCTCTCCGAATAATTCCTCTTGTCTTACACTTATCTTATTTGCCCTTATAAGTTCTAAAGTAGCCAGAAAGAAAGCAATTATCTCTAATTTATGCTCCGCAGAAGAAAAAAGTTTCTTAAGACAGATACAGGATTCTCTTCCCAGCCATTCTAAAATCTGCTTTATCTTCTCTTTTACACTCCATCTCTCCCTGACAATCTTGACTGGAGATGAGAAAAGAGAAGAGGAAAGTTGAGTAAAGAGATGAATTAGCGTCTCTATATTTCCCTTTTTTTCTTTTCTTTCTTCTGCAGGATAAACACCATTCTCTTTAAATCTGGGACGAGTAAAGAGAAGAGTTCTTTCCCTCTCTTTTGTTTTTAATTCTTGAGCAAGTTGTTTGAACTCCTGATAGAGTTCTGTATTCCCTTCAAGCGCCCCTTTCCGCTCCTTCTCCTCACCCTCCTCCTTTTCCAATTTGGATGAAGGAAGAAGAAGGGAAGATTTTAAGAAGATAAGCGAACAAGAAAGAAGGAGGAAATCAGCGGCAATATCTATACTTCCCTCAAAGTTAGAGAGCCAATGGATATATTGATTAATTATCTGAGTGAGAGAGAAATTGCAAAGATCTATCCTCTCTTCTTTTGCCTCTTCCAAAAATCTATATGGATCTCCCTGAAACTTCTCTACCTCTATTCTCCAGAGGCTCTGGGTCATTGTTGATCCTGAGTTAGATAAAGAAAACCTATTCTTTTCTTTACCTCCCTCAGCGTCCTCTCCGCTCTTGTCCTTGCTTTTTTTGCTCCTTCTTGCAGAAGGTCGATTACATAGTCTCTATTATCCATTAGTCTCCTGTATTCTTTCTGAATGGGTTTAAGAGTTTGAATGATTAGTTCAGCCAATTCTTCTTTAAAAGACGCATAACCCTTTTCTGCAAACCTCTCCTCCAGTTTGCTCACAGGCTGCTCAGATAAACAAGAGTAGATGGTGAGAAGATTACTTATTCCCGGTTTTCTCTCATCCACTCTTATTTCTGAACCGGAATCGGTAACGGCGTGTCTAATCTTCTTTCGAACCACATCGGGCTCATCTAATAAAGCAATGTAGTTATTGGGATTAGAATCAGATTTATCCATCTTGCGTGTAGGATCAAGCAAACTCATTATCCTCGCTCCCATCTGGGAGATATAAGGCTCAGGGAGTTTAAAGACCTCTCCATAGAGATTATTAAACCTCTGGGCAATATCTCTGGTTAACTCCAGATGCTGTTTCTGATCCTCTCCAATAGGCACAATATCTGTTTGATAAAGCAGGATATCTGCAGCCATCAGCACAGGATAGGTATAAAGACCCGCATTGATATTGCTTGAGTATCTTTTTGCTTTGCTTTTGAATTGGGTCATTCTGTTTAGCTCCCCGAGGTGGGTGAAACAACTTAAGATCCAGGCTAACTCTGAATGAGCACTCACAGAGGATTGGATAAATATTGTGCTCTCTTGAGGGTCTATTCCACAAGCAAGGTATTGGGTAGCAAAAGAAATGCAACGATTATATAAACTGGAGGGATCTTGACGCACTGTGATAGCGTGCATATCCACTATCATAAACAGACAATCATAGTCTTTTTGCATCTCTTTCCAGTTTTTCAATGCTCCCAGATAATTACCTATGGTTAGTGTCCCTGTAGGAGCAACTCCACTTAAAACAACCTTTTTCATCCCTCAGTTTCTCTCCTTAAAGGCTTGCTCTACCTTAATTCCCGCTTTCTCCAGCAAGGTTTTTGCCTCCTGATCAGGGTAATCGGCAATATAAACTATCCTTTTTATTCCTGCCTGGATAAGTATCTTAGCGCACAGGATACAGGGATAGTTTGTGCAGTAAAGGGTAGAACCCTTTGTGCTTATTCCATAAATAGCCGCTTGGATAACCACATTCATCTCTGCATGGAGACCGCGACAGAGTTCCTGCCGTTCTCCTGAAGGGATGGCTAATTGATCCCGCAAACAACCTATGTCCAGACAATGAGCCATTCCTGAAGGTGCTCCGTTATATCCGCTGGCAATTATCCGTTTATCTTTAACCAAAAGCGCTCCTACTTGCCGCCGGCGACAGGTAGAGCGGGTAGCCACCATCTTTACCAAACTCAAAAAGTACTCATCCCAGTCCGGACGCATAACCCTTTAAATAAAAACAAAAGGAAAAGTTTCTAATTAAACGGACATATTATTTTACCATATTTCTCTGTTTATACAAGGGAAAATCCTCTATCAACTCCTCCACCTTTTTTCTTGTGCGAAGGATTACTTGTTCATCCTTGATATTGCTGAGCACGCAGTCTATCAAGCGAGCAATCTCGCGCATCTCTCTTTCTTTCATTCCTCTTGTAGTTACTGCGGGCGTGCCTATGCGAATTCCGCTGGCTAAAAATGCACTCTGGCGGTCAAAAGGAATCAGGTTTTTGTTTACAGTAATCCTTGCTTTATCCAGGGCTTCGGTTGCCTCTTTTCCGGTTATCCCTCGACTGGTGAATACATCCACTAATAAGAGATGATTATCTGTCCCTCCGGAAACAATACGATAACCCCGTTCTTTCAATTCTTCAGCCAGAGTTTGTGCATTCTTTACAATCTGCTTTTGATATTCCTTGAACTCCTCACTCAAAGCCTCTTTAAAAGCAACCGCTTTGGCAGCAATGATATGCATCAAAGGCCCTCCTTGAATTCCGGGAAACACTGCACTGTCAATTTTCTTAGCAAACTCCTTGCGTGCCAAAATCATTCCTCCGCGCGGGCCTCGCAGGGTCTTGTGGGTAGTGGTAGTAACAAAATCTGCATAAGGCACAGGATTGGGGTGAATTCCTGCTACTATCAATCCCGCAATATGGGCTACATCAGCCATCATAAAAGCGCCCACCTTATCCGCAATTTGTCTTACCCTTTTAAAGTCAATTATGCGGGGATAGGCAGAGGCTCCCACTAAAATCATTTTGGGCTTGTTCTTTATCGCCAACTTCTCTAACTCTTCATAATCAATCCTCTCATTTTCCTTGCTCACTCCATAGGGAATAATCTGGAAGTATTTACCGGAGTAGTTAAGGCTATGGCCATGGGTAAGATGACCTCCATGGGCTAAACTCATCGCCAAGAGTTTATCTCCCGGATTCAGAATCGCAAAATAGACAGCCATATTTGCTTGTGCCCCTGAATGAGGTTGAACATTTACATACTCTGCGTTAAACAAAATTTTTGCTCGCTCAATGGCTAAAGCCTCAGCCACATCTACAAATTGACACCCTCCATACCATCTTCTTCCCGGATAGCCCTCAGCGTATTTATTTGTGAGCACCGAACCTTGGGCTTCCAATACCGCCCGACTTACAAAGTTCTCTGAGGCAATCAACTCTATATTCCTCTCCTGTCTTTTTTTCTCCTCCTCAATTGCCTCAAAGATCTCCTTATCCACTTCTCTTAATCCCTTTTGCATTTTTTACTCCCAATTTTGTTTCCACCCTTACTCTCTCTTCTCCCAAGAGTTGCTCAAGTTCCAAAAAGAGTTCCTCTTTAGGTTGGATAGTCAAAGAGGAATTGATCGTCCATCTCCCTTTGGGAGAGAGAAAGGTCAGGTAGACAGGTACATTCCCTCGATGAGCAGAAAGAATCTGCTTAACCTGCTCAAGAAGAAAACTATCTGCATCTGCCTCCAACCTCAAAGAGAGGGCTGAGGTATATTTCTGATAGACCTGATGAAGGGGGGTTATCTCCTCTGCAATTACCTTATGCTCATTGTCCTTTACCGTTATCCTTCCATATACAAAGACAGGATTGTCTATCTTGACATAGCCAAGGGCTTTATTAAATATCTTAGGAAAAAGGATTACCTCTACTTCTCCTTCTGAGGTTTCCAGACTAATAAAAGCCATCTTTTCTCCTCGTTTGGTATTGATTTGCTTAATCTTGGAGATAATTCCTCCTAACAGAATCGCTTCATTCTCAGTATATCTATTTAACTGAGTTAGAGAGATAGAATAACGCTTTAGCATCTGCTCATATCTTGCCAAAGGATGTCCAGAGAAGTAGAAGCCCAAAAGTTCTTTCTCAAACGCTAATAGTTGATTATGCGGCCACTCCCTTATCTCCACCCTCTCCTTCTGCTTCTTGTTAGTTTGCCCAGAAGAGGGGGAAAGTTGATCAAAGAAGGATAATTGCCCTTTTGCTCTGTCTTTTTGTAGACAACTTGCTCTTTGCAGAGCGCTTTCTAAATTCACGATTAACTGGGCACGAGGAAGGGAAAAGCAATCGAGTGCTCCACACTTTATCAAACTTTCAATTACCTTTTTGTTCACCAGTCTCAAGTCTACACGCTGACAGAAATCCTCTAAAGACTTAAACTTTCCTTTCTCTCTGGCTTTGACGATGGACTCAATCGCTCCTCTTCCTACATTCTTTATGGCTAACAATCCATATCTTATTCCTCCTTTCTCTACGGTAAATTCTGCAAAGGAGTGCTGAATGTCGGGAGGTAAAACTTTTATCCTCATCTTTCTGCACTCTCCCACATACTCAGCCACCTTATCTGTATTTTCTTCTTCACTGGTAAGTAAAGCGGCCATAAATTGCACTGGATAGTTTGCCTTCAAATAGGCGGTGCGATAGGAGATAAAGGCATAAGCGGTGCTATGGCTTTTATTAAAGCCATATCCCGCAAAGTATTCAATGAGATTAAAGACTTTCTCGGCTATATTCCTTCTAACCCCATTCTTCTCACACCCTTTAATAAAAGCCTCTTTTTGTTGCTCGATAACCTCGGGAATCTTCTTACTTATTGCTCTTCTGAGCAAATCTGCTTGGGTTAAACTAAATCCTGCCAGTTTATGCACAATCTGCATTATCTGCTCCTGATAAAGAATAATCCCGTAGGTTTCTTTTAAGATAGATTCCAATTGAGGATGGTCATATTTAATCAGGCGGGGATTATGTTTTCTTTTTATAAACTCATCAATCATTCCGCTTCCCAACGGACCTGGGCGATGTAGAGCAAGGATGGCAATGATATCCTCAAAATTCTGCGGTTCAATTCTCCTGAGCAGATCACGCATCCCTTCACTCTCCAACTGAAACACCCCAATAGACTTTGCTCGCGAAAGGAGCTGGTAAGTCTTTTTGTCCTCAAAAGGAATCTTCTCAATCTCTATCTCTTTGTGCAGAAATTTCTTTATGTTTTCTATAGTCTTACTGATCACCGTCAAGGTGCGTAGACCTAAGAAATCCATCTTGAGCAACCCTACCTTCTCCAAGGAAAGCATAGAATACTGCGTGGCTATTTTTCCATCCGGGCTTTTGAACAAAGGAACGATATTGCTTAACTGCTCTCTGGAGATCACAATCCCAGCAGCATGGGTAGAAGCATGACGCACCAATCCCTCCAAGCCCTTGGAGACATCTATTAGATGTCTCACATTCTTGTCTTGCTCGTAAAGTTCTTTCAGGCGCGGTTCCTGATAAAGCGCTTCCTCAATAGTAATATTCAAACTCAAAGGCACCAACTTGGCAATTCTGTCCACTTCTGCATAAGGCATCCCTAACACTCTTCCCACATCACGAATTACTCCATGCGCAGCCATTGTACCAAAGGTGATTATCTGAGAAACATTCTCTTTTCCATACTTCCGGGTAACATAATCAATTACCTCATCGCGCCGTTGATAGCAGAAGTCAATGTCAATATCGGGCATTGATATTCGCTCATAATTCAAAAATCTCTCAAAGAGAAGGTTGTACTTTAAAGGATTGATATCTGTGATGCCCAAGATATAAGCAACCAGGCTCCCTGCTACTGATCCTCTTCCCGGGCCAACCGCAATATTATTTCTTTTGGCAAAGTTGATAAAATCTTGCACAATGAGTAGATAAGATGCATATCCACATTCATTGATTACTTTAAGTTCCTTCTCCATCCTTTGAATAACCCTCTCATCTACCTCTTTAAACCTCTCTTTTAACCTCTGCTCACAGAGTTCGCGAAGATACTCCTTATCTGTTTTTCCCTCGGGAAGGGGAAAGGTAGGCATATATCTCTTGGTAAAATCAAATTCTAAATTGCATCTGTTTACAATCTTAAGGGTATTGGTTAAGGCTTCAGGAATCTCAGAGAAGAGGTATTTCATCTCCTCTTCACTCTTTAGATAAAACTCATTGGTGGAAAAACGCATCCGCTTAGGGTCGTTTAAGGTAGTTTGTGTCTGAATACAGAGGAGAATTTCATGGCTATAACTATCTGCTTTGTGTAAGTAATGCACATCATTGGTAGCCACCAGTTCTATATCCAGTTCTTTGCTTATCTTAACAAGTGCTTTGTTTACCTTTTTCTGTTCGGGAAGAAACTGATCCTGAATCTCTAAATAGAAATTATCCTTACCAAATATATCCTGATACTCCCCGATTACCTTCTTTGCTTTATCTACTTTGTTTTCCAAGATATAGCGAGCAACCTCTCCTTTCAAGCAACCACTTAAGGCGATTAAACCCTCAGAGTACTGGCTTAAGATCTCTTTGTCTATACGCGGTTTGTAATAAAAACCTTCCAGATAGGCAGAGGTGGCTAATTTAACCAAGTTCTTATATCCCTGCATATTCTTTACCAGCAAAGTAAGGTGCGCCCGTCCCCTCTTCTCTTCCTCAGGGTCTCTGCTAAATCTGCTCTCAGGAGCAAGATATGCTTCATAGCCAATAATTGGCTTTATCCCTTGCTTCATTGCCTCCTGATAGAATTCAATAGCCCCAAACATATTTCCATGATCAGTGATAGCCAGAGCAGGAAATCTTAACTCTATACTCCTTTTGATTAAGTCTGGGAGCTTACACATACCATCAAGGAGGCTATATTGACTATGAATGTGCAGATGAGCAAAATGTGCGTGAAGCACTTTATCAGGCGGGAGAATTGGAAGGATTATCTACTTTTGGTAGCGGGGAGAGGATTCGAACCTCTGACCTTTAGGTTATGGGCCTAACGAGCTACCACTGCTCCACCCCGCATCAGCAATATACTATTATACACACCTTTTTCTCTTTGTCAAGAGTTTTTCTTCCAACGCTCCCCTTCTCTTGTATCCTCTACAATAATCCCTCTTTTCTTTAGTTCTTCTCTTATTCTATCTGCTAAAACAAAATCTCTTCTTTTTCGCGCTTCTTCTCTTTGTTTGATCAACTCTCTCTCCTCTTTACCAATCTCTGCTTGCTCAAATCTCAGCACCCCCAAGATCTGATTAACCTTTCTCAGCCATCCCTCTACTTCTTCCACCTCCTCTCTTCCTATCTCTCCTTTGCTCATTAAGGTATTCACCTCCCTGATGAGAGTAAACAGAGCAGATAAGGCGGAAGAAATATTCAAGTCATCATCCATTGCCTGCTCAAACTCTTCTTTTGCTCTCTTTATCCTCTGCAGAAAACTATCTTTTCTAAAGGATGGGCAGAGGCGGGCTTTATAATCCCCGATATTAAAACAGAAGTCGTTTAGCCTTTTCAATGTCTCCTCTGCTTGCCTTAGAGCATTTTCGGTGAAGTTTAAGGTATGTCGATAGTGGACAGATAAAAGGAGAAATCTTATTGCCAGAGGGTTGTAACCTTTATTTAAGAGATCCCGTAAGGTATAAAAGTTTCCTTTAGACTTTGCCATTTTTTCATTATTTACCAATAAAAATTTACAGTGCAACCAATAGCGAACAAACCTCTTTCCGGTGGCACACTCACTTTGGGCAATTTCGTTCTCATGGTGAGGAAAAATGTTATCCTCTCCACCCGTATGGATATCAAAACTCTCTCCTAAGTACTTCATTGCCATTGCCGAGCACTCAATATGCCACCCTGGCCTCCCTTCTCCTATCTCTGTCTTCCAGAAAGGCTCTGCTTCTTTTTTCGCTTTCCACAGCACAAAATCGCAAGGATTCTCTTTGGCATACTCATCTCTATCTTCTTCTCTTATCTCTCTCCTGGTAGTAGTTATAGGCATACGGGAAAGTTTGCCATATCTGTTGAATTTGCAGATTCTAAAGTATATTGAATCTCCTTTCTTATAGGCAAACCCTTTCTCTAACAGCACCTTTATCAATTCCACCATCTCTTTGATATGCTCGGTCGCTCGGGGATATACCTCTACTTTCTCAATATTCAAGGTCTTTATGTCCTCAAAGAACGCCTGAATATATCTCTGAGTAAACACCTTCAGGTCAACTTTCTTTTCCCTCGCTCCTTTAATTGTTTTATCATCTACATCGGTGATATTCATTACCTGAAAGACTTTATATCCTTTGTATTTAAGATAACGCCTGAGAAGGTCGGCAAAGATATAGGCGCGAAAATTTCCTATATGGGCATAGTCATAGACTGTGGGACCACAGGTGTATATCCTTACCTCTCCCTGTTTAAGAGGCACAAATCTCTCCTTTTGCCGAGAAAAAGTGTTATAGAGATAAAGCATAAACCAAAGGTATAAACAGAGGCTCAAAAAGGGGTGAAATTCCCTTCGTTTGAAGCCTTTTTGCTTTTAACCTCCCTTTTTCTCCTTTTCCTTCTCCTTCCACTCCTCTAAATGTTTCTCTACCAGATCAATCTCTCGCTGCAATCTTTCCAATCTTTCTGTTAATGGATCAGGAAGATTGGTGTGGTCTAAGTTTATTCCGGGTATTCGCTTCCCTTCTTTCTTAGCCATTCTTCCAGGAACCCCTACCACAGTGCAGTTAGAAGGAACAGATCTTATTACTACAGCATTTGCCCCTATATTGACATTGTCACCGATAGTAATGTTGCCCAAGATCTTTGCTCCTGCCGAGACAACCACATTGTTGCCAATTGTAGGATGCCTTTTCCCTTTCTCTTTTCCTGTGCCTCCCAAGGTCACTCCTTGATACAAACTAACATTGTCTCCGATTACGGTTGTCTCCCCAATAACTATTCCCATTCCATGGTCAATAAAAAACCTTTTTCCAATCCGAGCCGCGGGATGAATCTCTATCCCGGTAAGGAATCGGCTTAAGTGAGAGATAAAGCGAGGCAAGAGAGGAACATTCTTTCTGTAAAGATAGTGAGCAAGACGATATAGAACGATAGCATGTAGTCCTGGATAAGTAAGAATAACCTCAAGGCGCGAACGGGCTGCAGGGTCGCGTTCAAAGACCACTTCAATATCCTCTTTGAAAAAGAGATTGATGAGAAGAAAAGCAACAACCACCAATAAGAAAAAAGCAACAAATAGATAAGAGAGGATAATAGAGATAATCATCTTTTTCTTCTTATCAAAACTACTGCATAAGCGCAGATTCCTTCTCCTTTTCCAATTGCTCCCAGACCTTCATTGCTACCTGCTTTGATGTTTACACAGGATAAAGAGAGTCGGAGAACTCGCGCGATATTCTCTCGCATCCTTTCCTTAAAAGGAGAAAGATTGGGTTTTTCGGTGATTATACTGCTATCTATATTCTCTATGCTCCAACCTTCCTTTTCTATCATCTCCCTTACTTTCTTCAGTAGAGATAGACTACTAACCCCTTTTAACCTTTCATCGCTATTAGGAAAATGCTCTCCAATGTCTGCCAATCCTCCGCTTCCTAAAAGTGCGTCACAAATGGAATGGACAAGCACATCAGCATCGGAGTGTCCTTCTAATCCCAGTTCAGAAGGAATCTCTACTCCTGCCAAAATCAACTTTCTTCCTCTTCGGAGAGGATGAATATCATAACCAAAACCGATGCGTATACTTCCTTCTATGCTCATTGCTCTTCTGTTAAGACCATCCTTCTTCTGCTAAGCATCTCCTGAGCAAATATCAAATCTTCAGGATAGGTAATCTTGATATTCCTATACTCCCCTCTTATCACCTTTACCGGATGACCTATTTGCTCTACCAATTCTGCATCATCATTCGCTTTCTTTCCTCTCTTTCTTGCCTCTTTATACGCCTGGATAAGCAAATCTCGCTGAAAAACTTGCGGAGTTTGAATTAGATAAATCCTCTTTCTCTCCAAAGTCTTCTTAACAAACATCCCTTTCTTTATCTCCTTTACTGTCTCCGAGCAAGGGAAACCTATGGTTGCTGCTTTATAAATCCTCCCTGCCCGTAGGAGTTTCTCTCCTATCTCTGCGCTCAGCAGGGGACGAACACCGTCATGGATAAACACCATCTCCTCCTTTCCTATTCTTGTAAGTCCTCTGTATACAGAATCAAATCTCTCTTTTCCACCTTCTATCACCTCATAAGGTTTTTTCAAACCATACCTCTTAATAATCTCCTGTTCACAAAATCTAATCCTTGACTTTTCTACTACCAGAATAATTCTGCTCAGGAAAGGAAGAGATTCGAGACTGATTAAGGTATGCGCCAAAACAGGCTTATCTTTGATCAACAGGTAAGGTTTATCCCCTCCTATCCTCTTCCCTTTTCCTGCAGAAGGAACTATTCCCAACACTCGCATTTATTCACTTTTTCGTTTAACCTAACTCTACTTTTTGCTCTCCATCTAACTCTCCAGACCCCACTCTATTGCTTCCTTTATGTTCCTTACTTTAAGGGTCTTTACCTTTTGTGGTGGTAAATTGCTATTTGCCGGAACTACACAACAACTAAATCCTAATCTCTCTGCCTCCTTTACTCTCAGAGATAATTGGGAAACAGAGCGCACTTCTCCTCCTAATCCCAGTTCTCCAATAAATACATACCCTTTATGGGTGCATATCTCTTTAAAACTGGAAACAATGGCTAAAGCAATCCCTAAATCTACCGCTGGCTCTACCACTTTAATCCCTCCTACCACATTTATAAACACATCCTGCATTTCTAATCGCAAGCCTACTTTTTTCTCTAAGATAGCCAAGATGAGTAGAAAGCGGTTATAATCTATTCCACTGGTTTTTCGAGTAGGAAGGCCAAAATGCGTAGAGGCTACCAGGGCTTGGATCTCTACCAATAGTGGGCGCGTACCTTCCGAGGTGCAAACCACTGCCGAGCCCGGGTTCCTCTCTTTCTTTTCTTCAAGAAAAAAATAAGAGGGGTTGGAGACAGGAAGCAATCCCTTCTCGGACATCTCAAAAAGGGCAATTTCATTGGTAGAGCCGAATCTGTTTTTTACCGCTCGCAAGAGGCGATAGTTATGATATTTATCTCCTTCAAAATAAAGCACTACATCCACAATGTGCTCCAGCACGCGGGGACCTGCCAGAGAACCCTCTTTGGTAACCTGTCCTATCAGAAAGATAGAGATATTCTGCTTTTTAGCCAAAAGGGTGAGATCTGCAGTGCACTCTTTCACCTGAGAGATGCTTCCGGGAGCAGAAGATAAATCTTGCTTGTAAAGGGTTTGTACAGAATCGATAATGAGTATCTCCGGACGGAGGTTATGAATGTGCTCAAGAAGTATACTCAGGTTTGTCTCCCCAACTATAAATAGTTCCTTAGGATTCAGAATATCTAACCTCTCCCCGCGTAGTTTAATCTGCGCTATCGATTCCTCTCCACTTACATAAAGTATCTTCTGTTTCTCCGATAAGGATTTACAAATCTGAAGAAGTAAGGTAGATTTTCCTATTCCCGGCTCTCCGCCTATAAGCACTACTGAACCCTTTACAATCCCTCCCCCCAATAACCTATCAAATTCCTCCATTCCTGAAGAGAAACGCAAGCTTTTATCAGTCTCTTTGACTATCTCTGACCAATTTTTTGGGAAAGAAGAACTCAGAGAGGAACTGGGAGGAGAGAAAGGTGACTCCTCGCAAAGGGTATTCCACTGACCACAATCTGGACACCTTCCCAACCATTTAGGTGATTGGTAGCCACATCCCTGACAGACAAAAACAGAATTTTTAGCCATTTTTCTGGATAACTCTTTTATCATCTACTTCTTGATCCAATCCATCATCCCTCGCAGTTTTTTACCGATTATTTCGATAGGGTGGTTCTCTTCGCGTCGGGAAAGAGCATTGAAGATAGGACGACCGGCTTTATTCTCCAAAATCCACTCCTTAGCAAATTCCCCTTTTTGAATCTCGCTCAAAATCCTTCGCATCTCCTTTCTGGTTTCCTCGGTAATTATCCTCTTTCCGCGCGTCAGATCTCCATACTCTGCGGTATCGCTCACCCTCTTGCGCATCCCTTGAATTCCGCTCTCATAAATTATATCGGTGATTAGTTTAAGTTCATGTAAGCATTCAAAATAAGCAATCTCCGGTTGATACCCTGCATTTATCAAGGTTTCGAAGGCGGCTTTTATCAGTTCGCTTACCCCTCCACAAAGAACTACCTGCTCTCCAAAGAGATCTGTTTCTGTTTCCTCGCGAAAAGTAGTCTCAATTACTCCTGCGCGTGTTCCTCCAATTCCTTTGGCATAGGCTAACCCTACCTGAAGGGCTTTTCCTGTGTATTCTTGAAATACTGCTAATAAGCAAGGAACTCCTTTCTTCTCCAGATACATCTGGCGCAGCAATCCTCCCGGGCCCTTGGGAGCAACCATTACTACATCTACATTCTTAGGAGGAACGATCTGATGAAAGTGGATATTAAATCCGTGGGAGAACATCAAGGTTTTTCCCTCACTAAGATGCTTCTCTACACACTCTTTATACACCTCTGGCTGAAGGTGGTCTTGAGTAAGAATTTGGATGAGGTCGCATTTCTTAGCGACTTCCTCTGCAGGTAGAGGTTGAAAGCCATCTTCTATTGCCTTCTGGTAATTAGCACTTCCTGGGCGATTACTTACTAAAACCTCTAACCCGCTATCCCGCAGATTTAATGCCTGAGCACGCCCTTGAATTCCATATCCAATTATTCCTATCTTCTTCCCTTTCAGAATAGCAAGATCCGCATCTTTGTCATAGTATATCTTGGCCATTTTCGCCTCCTGATTTATCAAAAATTCCTTTTCAAACCCTCTGTTTTGAACAAAGCCTACTTTTCCTGCAAAAGTTCTTCAATAATCTGGGTATGGAATTTTCCTTCCCAGAAAGCCTCACTGGCAAAGATTTCTTTATACAAGGGAAGAGTGGTTTTTATAGGATCAATAACAAACTCTTCTAATGCGCGGCGCATAATCAGGATAGCTTCCTCGCGCGTTTTGCCGTAAGTAATTAACTTAGCGATTAGCGAATCATAATAAGGAGGAATTACACATCCCGGATAAACTGCTGTGTCCACCCTTACTCCCCGCCCCCCTGGAATAATCCATTTCTCGATTCTTCCCGGAGAAGGGGAGAAGTCCTTTTCCCAATCTTCTGCATTAATTCTACACTCTATTGCCCAACCCTTGATCTCTATATCCTTTTGTTGATATCTCAATCTTTCTCCCGCGGCGATTCTAATTTGTTCCTTCAGTAAATCTATTCCGCTAACCATCTCTGTAATAGGATGCTCTACCTGAATACGCGTGTTCATCTCTATAAAATAATAATTTCCTTGCTCATCTAATAGAAACTCTACTGTTCCTGCTCCTTTATACCCTATACTCTTAGCGCATTTCACTGCTGCTCTACCCATCTTCTCACGCAATTCCTTATCCACCCTCAAGGAAGGGGCTTCCTCAATCAATTTTTGATGCCTTCTCTGAATGGTGCAGTCTCTCTCTCCTAAATGGATGATGTTGCCATAGTTATCAGCAAGTATCTGAAATTCTATATGACGCGGTCTCTGGATATACTTCTCAATATACACATCGGGACTACCAAAACTTGCTTCTGCCTCTGCCTGCGCAGTATCAATGGAATTTAGAAGGCTAATCTCATTGTGGGCTATGCGCATTCCTTTCCCTCCTCCCCCTCCTGCAGATTTAATGATCACTGGATATCCGATCTTCTTTACTACCTCTAAAGCCTCCTGTTTATCTTTGATTATGGACTTACTTCCCGGAATAGTGGGTATTCCTAATTTCTGAACTGTTTCCCGCGCCAGGGCTTTGTTTCCCATTAACCTGAGATTATCTACACTAGGTCCAATAAATTTGATCCGGCAGGACTCGCATATCTCTGCAAAATGAGCATTCTCAGCCAAGAAACCATAGCCTGGATGGAGAGCATCTACATCGGTAATCTCTGCGGCACTAATTATTGCCGGGATATTCAGATAACTACTTCCACTTGGAGCAGGGCCAATGCATACTGCTTCATCAGCAAGCCGAACAGCCAAACTTTCTCTATCTACTTTAGAGTAAACAACAACTGTCTTAATCCCCAGCTCTTTACATGCTCGAACTATTCTCAGAGCAATCTCTCCACGATTGGCAATAAGAATCTTGTCAAACATTTTGTCTACAAACACTTCACTCAGTTACTCTGAGCAAAAATAAAGGTTGATCAAACTCTACCGCCTCTCCATTATTTACCAATATCTTCTCTACCTTTCCTTTTACTTCTGACTTGATTTCGTTCATTACCTTCATTGCTTCAATAATACAAACTGTTTGCTCCTTTTCTATCTCATCTCCTACCTCTACGAAAGGCTCTGCATCAGGAGAAGAAGCGCGATAGAAGGTTCCTACAATAGGAGACTTTATCTCTACCAATTTTTCTTTCTCTAATTCTTCTTTTTCTTCTTTCTCCCTCTTTTTCTTATCGGAGATTTCTTGGATTACTTTTTTTCCTTTCTTCCTCAGACAAATTCTCAAATCTCCTTTTGCAAACTCTATTTCCTCTAACTTATTTTTATTCATCAACTCTATTAACTCTTTAATCTGCTTTAGATTCATCCTTCCTCCTGCTTATACACGAGAAACATAGGTTTTATCTCGAGTATCAATCTTTATCTTATCCCCTTTTTTAATAAACAGAGGGACCTGGATTACCGCTCCTGTTTCTACCTTTGCTTTTTTATAACTTCTTTGGGCGGTATCCCCTTTAGCGGAGGGTTCGGTTTCTGTCACCTGAAGTTCTACAAAATTTGGGAGGCGAATCTGTAAAACCTGTTTGTTATGAAAAGAGATGGATACAAGACTACCCTCCAAAAGCAGGTCTTTTATATCTTTTAATTGTTCTCCGGACAACTCCACTTCTTCAAGAGTCTGCTCATCTATAAAGTGGTATCTCCCGTCGCAGTAGAGATAGCGCATTTTCTTCTCCTCTACAAATATCTCCTCCACCTTCTCTTCGGGACGCAATGTCTTTTCCACGATTGCCCCTGTGCTCAAATTCTTAAGTTTTGTGCGCACAAACGCTCCTCCCTTTCCAGGCTTAATGTGCTGAAATTCTAAGATAGAGTAAAGTTGATCCTCGTATCTGATTACCATTCCTGCTCTAAACTGATTGGGCAGAATCATCTTTTCTACTTTTGCAGTTTCTCCAAGATTATTTTTCCAAAATCCTTTGCTGCGTGTGGTCCGTTAGCAGTGATAATATTTCCATCTACTTCCACATCTTTGCCGGTAAAGATAGCACCCTGTTTTACCATCTCTTCTTTTACCGAAGGATAAGCAGTTGCTTTTTTCCCTTTTAAGATACCTGCTTGAGCCAAGGTATTAGGAGCAATGCAGATAGCACATACCAATTTCCCCTTCTTGAATAATTCCTGAGCGAGAAAATGAGCCTTTGGATTATCAAAGTACTCGCTTGAGCCCATTCCTCCCACAAAGATAATCGCTTCATATTCTTGGGGATTTACCTCATCCAAAAGAAGATCTACATTAGCAGTGAGCCCATAACTACCATAGGCTGTTCCTAACTTAGAAGAAGCGACAACTACTTTAATTCCTCCTTCCTCCAGAATCTCCCTTGGATACTTATATTCCTCATCGCGAAAGTCTTTCTGGGCAATAACCATTAATACCTTCTTCTCTCCCATTTTTACCTCCTCTCCTTTGCATATCTTTGTAAGAAAAAAAGGGATTAGAGATAACGATAACACGAGAACTGAAATCCTTATTCGCATCTTTTCTCCTCTCATCTACATCTTCCCGGGTATTTCACCCTTATATCCTTAAACATCTCTACATTATCCTTAAACTCTTTCAAGTTGTTAAACCTTCTGGTGTTTTCCCAGAGGATAGTAGGACTTGCATTTATTCTTAACTCTTCAGAGAACTTGCTATTTTTTCTCAAAAGTTCCTCTCCCTGATTATATTGACATTCTCTGATCTTTTCATCATCAATTCCCACCTTCCGCGCAACCTTCTCCCAGAGGGAACTATGAACATTCTTGTTTCTAAGTAGGATATAGTCAAAGTATTTCTCGGGAAAATACTTCTTTATACATAACTGCCTCATATCCTCCTCTGCCTCTGCTGTTCCGTGCAAACTTTCCCACTCCTTCCTTTGTTTATTGTAAGAAGCAATATAATAAATCTCTACCTCCACCTTCCTCTTTCTTGCCAAAGGAAGAATCTCGTTCTCTGCCTCTATCCCAAAAGGGCATTTGCTCATTACAAAGAGTTTTAGATTCTTTTTCTTTCTTTTTCGATAAGGATAGTAGTTTATTTCTACTGATTGAGGATTGAGAATATACTTTTCCCCTTTCTGGATAAGCAGTCCCCGGGCTTTATAAAACTGAAAGTTATCTAACTCTTCCACAGACTTGCTCAGGATATAAACAGGCAAAACATCAAGGCCAAGTTCTTTCAAAACCTCCTTTCCTTCCTGGGAGTTATAAGAGAGTTTTTTGACTCTCAAGGAAGGAACTACTCTCCTCCACTCCTCTATTACACGAGAGTCAAAATCTTTATTGCTTAAGATAGTGAGAGTGACAGGAGAGAGGGGACTGAATACGCAACGCGCTCCTGATGTGCCCGCAGATAGACATCTCCCTCTCTTTCCTTTCTTATGGCAATCCTCATCGGAAAAACAACGAGGAAGGTTTTTCCAAGGAAAAGAGCGTTTTTCTTGCTCGGAGAGTTTTTCACGAATAGCAATAATCAAAGAGGGAAGCGAATATGAACCTTCATATCTTTCTCCATTGATAAAGATGGTAGGAGAGGAGAAGATATGCAGTTTCTGTGCTCTTTTGATATTCTCTCTCAGCAATTCTCTACCCTCTTTTTTCACCAGATATTCTATCTTTTGAGGGTTCAGTCCAGCAAAGATAGCATGCTTCTGCCAGTCTTGCCCTCGATAATCCGTGTTTCTGCTTCTTAGATAGCGAAAGAATCTCCTGGGGAAGTATTTATGAATGATTAACTGTCGCATATCCTCCTCTACCTCTTTCTTTCCGTGCAGGCTCTTAAACTTCCCCTCTTGCTCTTGGGCAATAAAATAAAGATTGATATTTAGGTTTTTTTTCATTTGCTCTTTTATCTGAAGAAAGGTATTCTCTACTTGGACAGCAAAGGGGCATTGACTCATCACAAACAGATCTATTTCTACAGGTTTAAATTCTGCATAAGCAATAGAAGAAAGAAGAAAAAATAAAAACGAACTGAGTAACAGGATTCTTTTCATCTTTCTTTTTTTCTTATCAGTGAAGGATAAGTAAGGCTATACCCAGGACTAAGAAGAGTGTAGCCATCAGGAGTTTTACTTTACCCAGGTGCGAAGAGGCAAAACGAGCAAATTGCTCCGAACTAAATCCTTTATAAGCCAAGAGAAAAATAGCCAGCAAAGGAAGGATAAACATTAGATTATAGAGTACTAAATAGAAAAAGGCTCTATTTCTCAACTCGGGTAGTTTGCTCACCAGAACAATAGTGGGTAGATAAACCTGCCCGGTACAGACCGCTTCTAATAGAGAGATCAGAAATCCAATGATAAAACTAACTATGGCTATCTTAAAAACCTTTTCTGTTTTTCTTTTCATTCCTTCTCTGATTACCTGATGGGTCAAACTCTTTATGAAGAAAGGAAGTTGAAGTTTAAGATGAGCCGTATTTCCTGTCTTTTTATATTCTCGGTAATCATAAATTGCCAGTCCAGAGAGAAGAAATGCTAATCCTGCAGTAGCATAATACAGGATCTGGGAGAGAAAGTAAAATATCCGCAGTCTCTGGAAGAACTTAAATATCCCCAAACCTAAGGCTAAATAGGTAAGAAAGACCGCAATCAGGAAGGAAAAGCCTACCCATTTTACCTCTCTTTTTTTATATCCTCTTAAGGTCAGGAAAGAAATAAAGAAAACAATAACGGTAAATGCACACGGATTTATCCCATCAATTAAACCAGCAGTAATTACTGTAAATACCGAGAAGGATTTGAAATGCTCAACAATAAGATCGCTTTTTTCTTTTTTATCTCCGGATAAAACCTCTTTGCTTTTGGAAAAATTCTTCGGAATTCTGAATACTTCTTCTCCACTTTTTTCAGTGAGCACCCTTTGAATAACTTGCTCAAGGTTCTTTTTTATCTCTTTCTCTCCCACCAAAGCAAACTCTTCTACAAATATTGTGGGAGTTCCTTTTTGCTTTATATTATACCTCTTCTCTAACTCAAGCAGAAGTTCGTAATTCTCCCTTTTTCCTATCTCCAGATATTCTACCTCCACCAATCCCTTATACTTCCTCTCTATCTCCGGAAGCAATCTATTCTTTACCTTAAGACAATGCCCGCATCCTGAGGAGTAAAAGAAGAGCAAAGAGATATGTTTATGCTTCTGGGCATATACAGACGAAGGAAAAAGCAGAAAAAAAAGAAAAAGATAACCTACACAGGCAAGGAAAAGATTTTTTATCTTCATTTCTGTAATTCAAAAATATCCTTGGATGCCTCGCTGGTGCCGGGAGTCGGACTCGAACCGACACGTCCTAAAAAGGACATGGGATTTTAAGTCCCAGGCGTCTACCAAATTCCGCCATCCCGGCAAGTTTTTTGTTTCTCTCTCCAGATTATAGAGATTAAAAGAAACATTTGGAGGCGCGAATCGGATTTGCACCGATGTGTGCGGTTTTGCAGACCGCTGCCTAACTCCTCGGCCATCGCGCCTCTGTCTCGGTTTATCTCTCTATCTCAAGCCATCTCTATCATTCGATCTATAGCCTCCCCTGCAGGCACCATTGGAAAAACATTCTCTTCTTGCTCAATCATAAAATCTATCACTACTGGCTTCACCTTCTCTGCCAAAGCCTTCTCCAAAGCCGGCACCACCTCTTCTTTCTTTCCTACTCTTAGTCCTACTGCTCCATAAGCCTCGGCTAATTTTACAAAATCTGGGTTGATAAGACGAGTATGGGAGTATCTACGCTGATAGAATAACTCCTGCCATTGCCTGACCATTCCCAGATAACCATTATCTAAGATAACAACCTTGATGGGCAATTTATTCAAGACCGCAGTGATTAACTCTTGAATATTCATCTGTATAGAGCCATCGCCAGCAATATCAAATACTATTTTATCCGGACAGCCAATTTGCGCTCCAATAGCCGCAGGCAGTCCATATCCCATTGTTCCCAGTCCTCCACTGGAAAGGAATGTGCGGGCTCGGGTGTAATTATAAAATTGTGCTGCCCACATCTGATTTTGTCCTACTTCTGTGACAATTATCGCCTCTCCTTTAGTCAGGTTATATATCTCCTCTACTATATACTGAGGCTTCAAGCCTCCTGTTTTTTCATAGCGCAAGGGATTTTTTCTCTTCCATTCCCTTACCTGTTCTAACCAAGAATCAATCTCTGGTTTCTCCACAATCCTGTTCAGTTCTTTTAGAACATTCTTTGCATCTCCTACAATAGGAACATCTACAGGAATGTTCTTGCTGATTGCTGTAGGGTCAATATCAATGTGAATTATCTTTGCTTGGGGAGCAAATTTCTCCACATCCCCGGTAACACGGTCATCAAAGCGAGCACCAATAGCGATAATCAGGTCAGAGTTCATTATTGCGTAGTTTGCATAAACCGTGCCGTGCATCCCTAACATCTTCAGAGAAAGAGGATGAGTTTCGGGAAAACTTCCTAAACCTAATAATGTAGTAGTAACAGGAATAGATGTCTTCTCCACCAATTTCTTAAGTTCCTCCATAGCCCCGGAGATAATAACTCCTCCTCCTGCATAGATAATGGGCTTTTTCGCTTCCTTGATTAATCTACAGGCTTTCTTTATCTGCCCGGGATGGCCAAAATAGGTTGGTTTATAACCACGCAGAGAAACCTTCTCGGGGTAAACATACTCCGTCTCTTCCATACTTACATCCACGGGTAAATCTACAAGCACTGGTCCGGGTCTACCTGTGGAGGCAATATAGAACGCCTCCCTGATTATCCGTGCTAAATCCTCTGTTTTCTTCACCAGATAACTATGTTTGGTAATGGGGCGGGTAATCCCTGTCACATCCGCTTCCTGAAATGCATCATTTCCTATCAACTTCCTCTTTACCTGACCAGTAAAGATGACCATCGGCACAGAATCCATATTAGCGGTGGCAATTCCCGTAACCAGATTTGTAGCCCCTGGTCCTGAAGTAGCAATGCATACCCCTACTTTTCCAGTAGCGCGTGCATATCCATCTGCGGCATGTGCTGCTCCTTGCTCATGGCGGGTGAGAATAAATCTCAGAGGAGATTGATAAAGCGCATCAAAGATAGGCAGGACTGCTCCTCCTGGATGTCCAAAGATGTACTCCACCCCTTCTCTCTTCAATGTCTCTACCAAGATCTGCGCCCCTTTTAATTTCTTCATTAATACACCTATCTGCGTTTCTCTCCTTAAATAGATTATTCTATTTTACTCTCTCTCTTTTCTGTTGTCAATCATTACCTTCTTTGAAGATATGAGGTAGGTGGGTAAGTCTGCAGACTATCTCATAGGGGATACTACCTGCTTTTTCGGCTAACTCTTCTGCGCTTATTCGCTTATCTCCTTGTCTTCCTATCAACACTACCTCATCCTTCACCTTTACCCTTTCATCTACCCGCACAATAATCTGGTCCATACAAACCTTTCCTATTAGGGGGAAAAATTTGCCTTTTATCAGCACCCGCGCTTTGTTGGAGAGTGCATAGGGATAACCATCACTATATCCTGCGGACAATATCGCTATCCTCTCCTTGCTCTTGGCTATATAACTCCTTTCATAACCTACACTCCAACCCTTGGGGATATCTTTCACATACACAACTCTGGTCTTCCAAGAGAGTATAGGTTGCAAATCTATCTCTTTCTCTAAACAGATGTGGGGATAGATTCCATAGAGGATTAGTCCTGGGCGGATAAGATTGAACCAACTCTGAGAAAAAGAAAGGAAAGCAAGACTGTTAGCGGTATGCTGATAGACAGGAAAAATCCCTTTCTTTTTTAATCTCTCCAGAAAAGACCTGAAGCACCTGAGTTGTTCAAGGGTAAACTCTTTCTCTATAGGATGAGGAAGATGAGTGAATACACCCTCTAAGGTCAATGCGCTCAGAGAAGATATCTGTTCGGCTAAATCCTCTGCTTCGGGAAGCAAAATCCCCAATCTCCCCATTCCTGTATCGATCTTAAGATGCACCTTTACCTTCTTCTGCTTTTTTATTGCTTCTCTGTTTAATAACTCTATCACCTCTCTACTAAAAACTGTCTGGGTGATTCCATATTTCACTCCTTCCTCAATCTCCTCTAACGAATAGACGCTTCCTAAGTTCAGAATGGGAATCTTTACTCCTGCGTCCCTTAGCTTTTTCCCCTCTTCTATGCTGGAGACCGCCAGATACTCAACCCCTTCCCTGCTGAGCAAACGAGCAACCTCTTCCAATCCATGTCCATAAGCATTATCTTTGACCACCGCTAATATCCCTACCTTTCTCTTTTCAGAAAAAGTAATCCTCTCTATTCTTTTTCTTATCTGAAAGAGGTTGTGGGCTAAGGCCGAGAGATCTATTTCCACCCAACTGTGTTTGTGTTCAAAATGGTGCTCTTTTCTATTATTCATTTTATTATGTTATTATGCAAATGGAGAAGGGATTAGATACATTGGACTCAATCGCTCTATATCCTCCACTTCCCCTCTTTTCAACTTCTTTAAGGCAATCTCAGAAATTACGGAGGCATAAGGAAACCAGAAACGGTGCTCTGCAAACCTAATCTCTTTCTTCTCTGATAAAATAATGTCTTGATACCTCTCTATTCCGTCTCCAGTAAACACAACCTGTTTTCTTTTTTTTATTCTCCTTAATAACTCCCTTATATTAAGCACCTGATACCCTGTCTCTCTCTTCAGGACTATCTTGTTTTCCTTCTTTTTTGCAGTATAAATTGCTGTATAAACTTTCTCCTGCTTAGCATCAATAATTGGAAAGAGAGAGCAAGAAGGCAGAGAAAAGGAAAGAAAATGTTCTGCTGTTTTCCTGGCTAATACCTCCAAGGAAGAAACTGCTATTACCTTCTTCTTCCTGCCAAAGACCAAGCCTTTTAAGGTTGCCAGCCCAATACGCAGACCTGTAAAAGAACCGGGACCAATATCTATGGCAAAAGCCTCTATATCTTCTATGGATAAACAGAGAGAGGAAAGAATAGTGGCTATGGCAGGTAAGAGCTTCTGAGAATGAAGCAATCCTGCAGATTGATTTATCTCTTTAACTACCTTCTCTCCTTTAGTTAAAGCAACACTTAACCTCTTACTGGAAGTAGAGAAAGCAAGCAGAATTATTTCTTTGTTTAACCTTTTTGACATAAAGTCTTGATATACCTAAGAAGATTGAAAGGAAGTTTTAACAAAGGATTGAAGAAGGCTCTTCTTACTTGTGGTTTACCCTCAATCTGTTTTCTTCTTCACCATAGATACCTCGATCCTGCGCTCCTGCGGGCTTATATACTCCATTTTTATCTTCATATATTCTTTAAGATGCTCCTCTACCTTCTCTGCCCACTCAATCAATACCACTCCTTTTGTGTAAAAAAAATCCGGATATCCCACCTCTATTAGTTCGCTAAAGTCTTTTATACGGTAGAGATCAAAATGATAGATGAGAAACCTTCCTTTATATTGCTTGAGAATTACAAAAGAAGGGCTACTTACAGACTGAGCGGGACCCCCCAGACCCTTGACTATCCCTTGAATTATGGTGGTCTTTCCTGAACCCAATTCTCCAAGGAGGGCAACGATATCTCCTTCTCTCAATCTCTCTGCAAGTTTCTCTCCTAAACCCTTTGTCTCTTCAGGTGAATGGGTGATTGTCCTTAAAATGTTGATAACCATCTATCTCTATCCTTTTTCCTTGCGAAGATTCTATCACTCCTTTCTTTCCGTTAATCTCTCCAATAATGTATCCCAGACTCTCCTGAACTATCCTCTCTGCCGAGTCCTTATCGGTGGTGAACAGCAATTCAAACTCTTCACCTCCATAGAGTGCTTCTCTAAGCAGATCCTTTCTTCTATTTCTGGAAGGAGATATGGGAATCTTTTCTAAATAAATCTTTGCTCCCTTCTTGCTTTCTTTTATAATCCGAGATAGGTCTAAGATTAAGCCATCGGAGATATCGATCATAGAATGGATATTAAACCTCTTGATTAAAGTCTGGACTTTATCTAACGGAGGAAGTTCCCTGTGTTTTTCCTTCCTCCGCAACTCTCCGCTGAGTAGAATCCTATCTCCTACTTTTGCTCCTGAGCGAAGAACAAGATTCTCCTTTTTTACCCTTCCCAGCAAAGCAATATTTACTACCATCTCTTCGCTCTCCACCACATCCCCTCCCACAATGTTTATCCTATAGTGAGAAGCAATCTCTTCTATTCCTGTATATAACTGTTTGAGGAGAGAATAGTCCATATCTGCCCTTAATCCTAAAGAGATAAGACAATGCTGAGGGATTCCCCCCATAGCGATGATATCGCTAATACTACAGGCTAACGCCTTCCATCCCACATTGTAGAAGGCACTCCTCTGCTCTCTTTTTGCTCTCAAGTCTGCAAGGGAAGGAAAATGCACGCCCCCTATAAGCATATCTGTGCTAAACAAAAGATACTCCCTGGCTGAATAAGCAAGAACAGCAGCATCATCTCCCACTCCTCGGATGACTTCTCCATTTCCTTTAAGATGCTGAGTAAGTCTCCTAATTACCTCTATTTCCCCAATCTGAGCAAGTTTCATTATACCTTTTCTAAATTCCTTTTCTAAATTCCTGCTCCCAACCAGCGAGAGATGATTATTATTACAGGAAAAACTACCCGCAAAAATCCCATAAACATTAATCCTATCAGAATGAAGAAGCCATAAGGTTCTAATCGGGCATAGGAGTAAGCATACTCTCGCGGAAGAAGCCCCATAACCACCCTTGAGCCATCCAAAGGGGGAATGGGGATAAGATTAAATACTGCCAAGATTATGTTTACAAAAATTCCTATCTCCAGAAGAGGCTTAAGTAGCCCCAGAGGGAAAAACTTTAGCAGGAGAGAAAGAGCAAAGGCAGAAAGAAAATTGCTTCCAGGCCCAGCAATACCTACCCAGAGCATATCTCGCCGGGGATTTCTCAGATTGTTAAAGTTCACTGGCACAGGTTTAGCCGCAGCAAAAGCAAATGCTCCATTTGTAATCCAGAGCAAAATTAGAGGGAGAAAGATACTCATCATCGGGTCTATATGTGCCAGAGGGTTTAAAGTAAGCCTTCCCGCATACTTAGCAGTCGGATCTCCTAACTTATAGGCTACCCAGCCATGGGCATACTCATGAAGAGAAGCAAAGATGGCCAAAAGAAAAACAAATAGAAGCATATTCATTACTCACCTCTTTAATAAACAGCACCCCTGCTATCATCAAAGAATTATGAAGGATATGCAGGGTGATACAAGGAATTAAAGAATTACTTTTCTCATAGATATACGCCAATACTATTCCCAAAAAGAGGACAGGGAGAAAGGCAAATAAACTCTGATGCAGGAGAGCAAAGAAGAAAGAAGTAAAGAATATAGAGGGATACACTCCCACCCTTTTCTTAATTGCTGGATAGGCAAATCCGCGAAAGAATATTTCCTCGGCAATTGGTCCCATCACTGTGCCTAAAAGAAGGAGGAAAAGCAGAACAACTCCTCTTTCTTCCTTAAAGATTAAACTCATCAGAGGATGTAGAGGAGGATGATAGTCAAAGCGCTCTATCCAGATGTTTAAGATAAGAAGCAGAATGAAAAGAACAGGAGTAATGGTAATATAGGCACTTATCCCCAGTTTTATCTTCCTTAGAAGATTTCCTGCTTCTATTCCCAAGGAAGTAAGATTCTGTCTGTATTTCTTGAGCACAAAATAAATCACAAAAAAGATAAGCAAAGTGTCTATAATAAGAGAACTCAGTATCATTCTTACACTCGGAGAGAGAGTGAGAGCAAGAACGGTAAAAACAAAAAAGAATAGTAGGCGAATTAGAGAAACAGAGAAAAGAACGAGCACTATTACCTTCAGCACATCTCCTACTTCCCAACCCACTGTCTTCCTCTCGCCAAATCTCTCTATCGGTTTCCTTCTGCCTAAATTCAGCCGACAAAAGTTTATCAAAGAGATGCTTCCTAATAGCAGAAATAGAAGGAATAAAGAACTTAATATCAAAGCCTTCTGACGCACGCTCTCGTCTTCTATCATTTTCTTATTGAACCTTTCTCTCCATACCTCTTCCTGGAAAGATCTGGATAGAGGAGCAGTTTTTTTATCTTTCGCTTTTGAATAAAAAGCGAGATTATATGTTAGAAAGAAGGATAACATCAACAGGTAAACTATTATCTCTTTTACTTTCCTTTCTCTACTCATCTTCCCTCTAATAACTCTTTGAGTGTTTTTGCATTCTCTACCGCATAACCTTGATAGTCATTATTGAAGTATACATAGACATCCTTCCCTTCTTTTAAAAACTTCTTTATATACCCTGCCCATTCTTTTAATTCCCTTTCCGAGTAGGAGATAGTGCGCACTGCTCCATGCATCCTTATATACACAAAATCTGCGCTTGCCCTCAAACATACAGGAAAGTTTCCCATACTGATAATGCAATAGGCAATGTTGAACCTCTGCAGAAGAGTAAAGACCTCTTCATCCAGCCAGGAGGAATGACGAAATTCAATAGTCTGCCGTAGGTGGGTAGGAAGAGAAAAAAGAAAATGTTTGAGCAGATCTATATCTTTCTCTAAGGAGGGAGGTAATTGGTAAAGGATGGGTCCTAACTTCTCTTTCAGATAAAGAACCCTTTCTAAAAACAGGTTTAGGGATTCCTCTGTATCTACCAATCTCTTATAGTGGGTAATTGTGCGACTTGCTTTTACGCTAAAAACAAAGCCTCTGGGAGTTTTCCTATACCAGTTTTCAAAATTCTCTTTACGCGGTAGATGGTAAAAACTATTGTTTAACTCTACAGTAGAGAAATGCGAGGAGAAATAAGCAAGAAGGTCTTTTTTGAGAATCTCCTGAGGATAAAATCGCTCTATCCAATGAGGATAATACCAGCCTGAAGTGCCTATAAAGCAAGCCATTGTAGAATAAATTCCCTCCCCATATATAAAAACCTTTTTCAAAATTTGTGATCAATGCTTTCTATCCTTCTATCTCCAATATTTTCCTGATTCTCTCTAGCGCTACTATTAATCTCTGTTCATTCTCTACCAAAGCAAAGCGAATAAATCCTTCTCCATACTCACCAAATCCTGTCCCCGGAGCAACAGCAATCCCTGCTTCCTCTATCAGGAGTTGGGTGAATTCCATAGAGGTAAGAGCGGAGTATTTTAAAGGGATGCGCGCCCAGATATAGAAAGTAGCCTTGGGCTTTTCCACTTCCCATCCCATTTCCTTTAACCCTTTCACAAATAAGTCTCTTCTCTTTCTATAGATCTCTACAGTCCTTTTCACACAACTCTGGTCTCCTGAGAGAACCTTTATTGCCGCGGCTTGAATAGCCCGAAATAGCCCAAAGTCTATATAACTCTTGGTCTTCTTCAGAGCAGATAGAATCTCTCTATTGCCTACACAAAAACCAATGCGCCATCCAGGCATATTATAAGACTTGGAAAGAGTATGAAACTCTACACAAAAATCTTTTGCTCCTTTCACCTGCAGAAGCGAAGGGGCTTTATAACCATCAAAAACAATATCTGAATAAGCCAAGTCGTTACCTATGATTATTTCCTTCCCTTTTGCCCAATCTACTACTTCCTTAAAGAAATTGATGTCTACTACGGCAGTAGTAGGATTGTGAGGATAACTTAAAAAGAGAAGTTTAGCCATTCGCACGATACTCTTATCCAACTTTTTCAACTCTGGCTTATACCCCTTCTCCTCTCTAAGAGGAAGGTTATAGAGAATCCCTCCCGCCATAATTGCTCCATTAAAATGCACAGGGTAAGCCGGAGAAGGAACAAGAGCAATATCATCATTATTTAAAAAAGTCAAAGAAAGATGAGCAATTCCTTCTTTAGAACCTATAAGAGGCAAGACTTCTGTCTTCGGATCCAGTTCTACTCCAAAACGCCCTGCATACCACCTGGCAATAACCTCTTTTAACTTCTTCTCTATCTTTCCATCTTCTCGAGAATAGCGTTGATTCCCTTCTTGCTTGGCTGCCCGATAGAGTTCCTCTACTGCCTCAGGAGGAGGAGGTTGATCAGGACTGCCCATACTCAGATCAATAACATCTATTCCTCTCTCCATAGCCTTTTCTCTTAATTCATCTACCACCGTAAACAAATAAGGTGGAAGTCGCTTTAACCTGTTTGCTGTTGCAGGATGCATTTTTCCTCCTCACCAAAATCAACTCCCTTTTCTTTTTTTCTCCAATTTATTTCCAACCCTCTTCCCCTATTAAGGGAACAAAACGGCATCCACACAAACTTTCTGTCTTTACTCTGTTCTTTTCTTTTCGAATCAAGGTAAGGGTCTGCACTACTTTATTCCCTACCGGGATCACCATCAAACCTCCTTCCTCTAATTGAGTTAATAAAGAAGGGGGAACATAAGGAGCAGAAGCAGTGACCACTATCTTGGAAAAAGGAGAAAACTCTTTCCATCCGCGCGTTCCATCTCCTACCTTTATTTTTACTGTATAACCCAATTGCTTGAGCACCTCCTCTGCTCGTTTTGCCAACACTCTTGATCTCTCTATAGAATACACACAACAGTTCATCTCTGCTAAAATAGCCGCCTGATAACCAGAACCTGTCCCTATTTCTAAAACCTTCTCTCTTTCTCTTAAATCAAGCACTTGGGTCATTAAAGCCACTATATAAGGTTGAGAGATGGTTTGCTCCTCCCCAATAGGAAGAGGATAATCTGCGTAGGCAGAGTTAATAAACTCAGAAGGAACAAAGCGATGACGAGGGACTCTTAAGAAGGCAGAGATAACCCGTCTGTTGATAATTCCTCGCGGGATCAACTGTTCTTCTACCATCCTCTGACATCTTTCCTTCCAATCCTCAACCTCCTCCATTTTGCCTTTGCCTATTTTAAACAAAAAACATCTCTTTCCTTATATGGGAAGCTATTAGTTTTAGAAATCTATATGTATCAATAAAAGGCTTGATTTTACTTCTTTGTTGATGATAAATAGTAGAAATGGGCACAGAGACAATCTTATATCCTTTCTGGGCTCCTTTTATAAGCATCTCTGATTCTATCTCAAAATTGCAGGCTTTCAGGTCTATATCTCTTAATACCCTATCTCTGACCAGACGAAACCCGCACTGGGTATCAGGAAGATTCTGCCCGGTCATCCAGGAGATGGCAAGAGACATAAATTTATTGGTCAATCGCCGTATAAGAGGCATAACTCTCCTGTTTGTTCTATTGCCCAAGACTATATCCGCTCCCTCTTCCTTGAACTTCTGAATAAACCTGGGAATCTCCGAAGGGTCATGCTGGCCATCTCCATCCATCATAATTACTGCTTCTATCTGCTCGCATAAAATCTTCTCCAAACCTTTACGCAAGGCTGCACCTTTTCCCTTGTTTCTTCTATGGCGAATAACTATTGCTCCCTCTCGCCGAGCAATCTCTCCACTTCTATCCTCTGAACCATCATCTACTACATAAACCTTGTTCGCATATGCTATGCATCTCCGCACCAATTCTCCAATAGTGGATTGTTCATTGTAAACAGGGATAAGGATAGGAATGTTCATAAACGCTCAAAGTAAAACCATTGTCCGGGATAGGAACGAACATACCTCTCTATTACCTTGCTTATCTGTTGAGTAATCCTTCTTATATCCTCTTTCTCTTCTCCGGTAAGGGAGAAAGAAAGTGGTTTCTCAATGATAACCTTGAGTTTATTCCCTTCTCTGATTGTAAACCCGGGGACAATAGGTGTTTTCATCTTGAGCGCAAATACTGCCGGCCCACGAGGCAAAACCACCTTCCTTCCAAAGATCTCTGCTTCTACTCCTGTACCAAAGTAATCTTTATCATTTAAAAAAACCACCATTTCATTCCTGCGCAAAACCTTGAGCACTTCTCGAGAAGCATCTTTGGGGAAAATTACCCTTAATCCTTTTTTCTCTCTCTGGGAAACAAAAAATCTCTGAACCTGCTTATTTGAATGCTCCAAAGCGATTGCACTCACGGGATAACCTAATACACTGACTATTATCCCTCCTGTCTCCCAACTCCCCAGATGAGCGGTAATACCAATTACTCCTTTCTTTTGAGAAAAAGCGAAGTCAAAATTCTCTATTCCTTCAACCTGGATATTTCTCTTGATATACTCTTTGTCTATTTTAGGAAAGTATAGAAAGTCTACCAGATATCTACCGAAACTTCTGAATGTCTGGCGCGTATAACCAATAATCTCCTTCGCGCTTTTTTCCGGAAAGATGATCCTCAAATTCTCCTGGACAATCTTATAGTCCCGGGGACGAAAAAGACGATAGAAGTCAGAGAGTATGTCGGCTATCTTATAACTAACTTTCAAGGGCAGATGAAGAACTATCTTCTGGCAAATTTTGTAAACGAGAAAAGGAGGGTCGGTAGTCATATCAAGTTGGCAATCTCAAGAGCAGCACGAGGCTTTCTCAACTCTCTCATCTTTTCTCTTATCTCCTCCAATCTCCTCGCTTTGCTAAGTAGTCTTTTGGCAAGCACCGCTGCCTGTTTACTATTTCTGGCTTGTAAAGCAACCCCTCTTTTTAGAAGAAACTGAGCGTTCTTTCGCTCTTGTCCAGGAAGGGGACTAACAATTATCAGAGGAAGAGTTTTGACCATTGCCTCTGAAGTAGTAATCCCTCCTGGTTTTGTAATTAGTAAACAAGAGATAGACATCAGTTCATGGATATTATCTGTATACCCTAACGCTCTTATCTTGCCATAACCTCTTTCCTTCTTTTTTAACCACTTCCACAATTTTCTATTTGTTCCTGCAACTGCTAAGATTTGGGAGGGAAGGTCCAAATAGGCGAGCAGATAGATGATAGTCTTTATGGGTCCTATTCCTTGTCCACCTCCCATTATAAGAATATTAGGAAGATGAAAATCCAGATTTAGTTCTTGACATACCTTCTCCTTTTTTACCTCCTCCAGAAACTTAGGATGGACAGGAATACCTAAAACCTTTATTTTTCTCTCCTCCACCCCTCCCTCCATCAATTTCTGTTTACTCTCCTCTGAAGAGACTACATAAAAGTCTACATTCTCATTTATCCAATAGGAATGAGGCATATAGTCGGTAAGAGTAGCAATGAGTTTTGTGTCTTTAGGTTTACAATCCGCAATCATTCCGCAAGGAAAGGCTTGGGTGCAGATGATGGTATCTGGCTTAAAATTATTTAATAAATGCCTCAGTTTGGGAGAATTAAATCTGTGCACCAATTGACGCCATTTCTTTACTTTCTCAAAGACCACAGGGTTGTCATACAGATATTCCCATACCTCTGGTTTTCTTTTGATTATCTGAATATAAGACCTGCTGATTATCTTCTCTAATATAGGGTTAGTATAATTAAATGCGTCTATGTTCAGGATTTCTGCAGAAGGATGAACTCTCTTTATCCCTGCCTCTATTGCTTGGGCGGCTTGGTGATGACCTGAGTAAGGGGTAATATACATTATTAAAACACGTTTACGCATCCACCTCTCCCAAGGTTTTTTCTCCCTCTAACCTGTTTATTTTAACAGAAATTATTCTGTTTTTCAACACATCTTCCCCCGAGAAAGAGACGCGAATATAGTGTTGAGTGTAGCCATTCAGATAACCTCTCTTATCTCTCTTTCCCTCGGTGAGCACCTGCACCTTTCTGTTCAAGAACCTCTGGCGATAGCGATAAGATACCTCCTCCGCGACCCTTTCCGCTCTTTTTCTTCTCTCTTTAAGTTCCAGAAAATTGACCTTATGCAAAAACTCTGCTGCTTTAGTGCCTTTGCGGGGAGTATAAGTGAATATATGCACGCGCAAAAACTCTGCTTCTCTTATCACCTTTAAGGTGTTTAAAAACTCCTTTTCTCCTTCTCCAGGAAAGCCTACCATTACATCTGTACTGAAAGAGAATAAAGGATCCACTTTCCTCCTTATCTTCTCCAGAAGAGACAAGAAACTTTCTTGGGTATATGCTCGTCTCATCATCCTTAATAAATTGTTATCTCCACTTTGAAGAGAGAGATGTAGATGGGAACACAATTTATCAGAGTTTCTGAATAAAGAGATAATCTCCTCGTCTATCTCCTCAGGATTTAACGAACTCAATCTAAATCTCTCCAGCCCCCTAATTCTCTCCACTTTCTCTATCAGTCTGGCCAAACTTGTTCCAATATCTCTTCCATAGTTTCCTAACTGCACACCACAAAGCACTATCTCCTTCGCTCCTTTCTCTACCACCTCCTCTATCTCTCTGAGGACATCCTCTAACTGCCGACTACGCGATCTCCCCCGCAGATAAGGAATGATGCAGAAGGAACAGTGTTTATCACAACCGTCTTGAATCTTAATAAATACACGGTTATGCCCGGCAGAAGAAGATATCCTTGAAGGAAGAGAGGAGGAAAGATCTACTAAATCTTTAACCAACCCTCTTTGCTTCAGCAAACTCTTTAGCAAAGGAACGATGTGCTCTTTCTGCTGATTGGTTATCTTCAAGTCTACTCCCTGGATATTTTCAACTCCACTAAACTTATTGTTTACTCCGCATCCGGTAATTACCACCAATGGTTTGGGTTTTAGGGCAATGGCTCTATTTATCATCTGCCTTGACTTTCTATCCGCATTAGAGGTGACCGAACAGGTATTTATTATATAAATCTCTCCCCCTTCCTTCTTTTCCTCCCAACCTATGGAAGCGAATTGCTCACGCATTAGTTGGGTTTCATATTGATTAACTTTACATCCAAGAGTCTTAAAGGTAATGGTCATTGGTTAAAATATCCGCACTGAATCGCTAATAGGTATCTGCAAAACCTCTCTTTCTTAAAGTGGCATAGGTGAGTATAGCCACCATCGCTATGGCTGCCGTGTCTGTTCTTAATACCCTTTTGCCCATTTCCAGAAGCACTACCTTCCTCTGTTTGGCAAAGGCAATCTCATCTTGGGTAAATCCTCCTTCAGGCCCAATAAAGAAAATAATCTTCCTTACTCCTTCAAGAGATAGTTCCTTTAAACTTCTTCTTTCGCCCAACAAACAAGGCATTAGGGCTATATCATATTGTTCAGCAAGAGAGACTGCTTCCTTAAAATCTATTATCTGATAAATATAAGGAAGTTCGGTCCTCCCTGACTGTTTACAAGATTCAATAGCAACCCTCTGCCATCTTTTTAATACCAGACTTCTATCTTTGGGTCTGGAGACTGTTCTTTCCGTAATCATCGGAATGATCTCCGAAACTCCTAATTGAGTAGTTTTATCTATGATTTCAGCCATCTTCGCCTTTTTGGGAATGGCTTGCGCTAACGCTATCTTTGTCCTTTCCTCTTCAGTGCTCTGGCAAATCTTTTTAACCTCTATTACACTGCTCTGGGGAGATATTTGTTTAATAATTCCTTCATACTCCTTCCCTGTCCCATCAAATACTACCACACTCTCCCCTTTCCTTAAACGCATTACTCGGCATAAATGATGATTCTCCTTACCCTTTATTACTATCTCCTTTCCTCCTTCTTTAATGTCTTGGGGAGAAACAAAAAAACGACTCATCTGCCCATACTTCCAAAGGTTATCTTCATCCCTAAACTAAAAATAATCAAAGCGCATATCCGCTGAAATATTAGATAGAGTCGCTGATTTGCTAAAAAAGGCTTGGAGAGATGAGGAAGAAAAAAAGATAGAAGAAAAAGCGGAGAGAAAAAACTGCCCAGAGCAAAGAAGAAGAGATAAATCGGTCCTTCCCACCAGTATCTTATTACCAGAGCAAGATAAGAAAATAAGCCTATTAAAGGGAGACAAGGAAAAAGGGAAAGAAAAAACCCGGCAATAAACACTCCTTTATCTCCTTTAAGCAACAATCTCTCTAAATAGGAAGAAAAAATAGAACATCTACAAGAAAAGTTTGGTTTACGAAAGAAGAGCGCAGTTCCCAGTAAGGCAATACTTATCCCTCCCAGAACAAAGGTGTGGCGAAGATAAGAGGCGTAGATTAGTTTTTCACCAATTAAACCCAGGGCTAATCCAAGAAAAAGGTAAGCAAAAAGTTTTCCCCACCAGAACCAAAACCAAACTTTAACTCCCTCCTTTGAAGTTTTTTTTGTGCAGATAATATAAGGAAAAAGAAAAGGGAAACACTTTCCTGTACACCCTCCCCAAGAGAGTACTACTCCGGCAAGAAAACACATTAGGCTATGATACATTTTAATCTATCTATGGTCTTCTTCTTGCCCAGAACCGACATTAGTTCAAATAAACCCGGACCAACAGACATATTAGTTAAAGCAGATCTTAAAGGATGGATGAGATCAGCCCCTTTAAGTCCTCGGGAAGCAATTATCTGCCGACACACACGTTCTATCTCATCAGGACTAAAGTTATCTATTTCCTCCAACTTCTCTATTAACTCTCTCCACAAATCCTTCCCTATCTTATTTATTCTTGCTCTTGATTCCTCAGTATATTCTATATGGGCAGGAAGAAAAAAATAAGCAGAGAGTTCTGTAATCTGAGAAAGATATTTTATTCTTCCTTTAAGCAGAGCAACTACTTTCTTAAGATAATCAAAGTCTTCTTCCGAAGCCAGATTTTCTCTTTGAAGAAAAGGAAGGCACAACCTTGCTAATCTTTCATCTTCTAACTGCTTAATATGCTGAGCATTGATCCAGGTTAGTTTATCTATATTAAATACTGCCTGCGTGCGGTTGATATCATAGAGAGAGAACCTCCGAATCATTTCCTCCAAGGATAAAATCTCCTTCTCTCCTTTTCCCCAACCTAAGAGAACCAAGTAGTTAAGCAAAGCCTCGGGAAGATACCCCTTATCCCTATACTCCTTTACCGCTGTTGCTCCATAGCGCTTGGAAAGCCGTCCTCCTTCAGGTTCCATAATAAGTGGAATATGAGCAAACTCTGGAATCTGCCAACCAAATGCCTGATAAAGCATTATCTGTTTAGGAGTGTTAGAAATATGGTCATCGCCTCTGATTACTGTGGTTATTCCCATCTCATAATCATCTACCACGCAAGCAAAGTTATAGGTAGGGAAACCGTCTGATTTTATTAATACCTGATCCTTTAACATACTACTATCAAATTCTATCTCTTTATGAATCAAATCCTTTACCCTTATACGAGTGGGGTTTACCTTAAATATTATTGCCTCCTGTTGCTTATATGCTTTTCCTTCTTCCAAGAGTCTTTTTGCGTATCTTTTATAAATCTCTATCCGCTCGCTCTGGAAGTATGGACCCTCATCCCAAAAAAGCCCTAACCAGCGAAGATCCTCCAGTATCTCCTCCACCAATCTCTGGTGGGAGCGTCTTCTATCGCTGTCCTCAATACGCAATACAAACTTTCCTCCCCTGCTGCGGGCAAATAAAAAGTTAAATAATGCGGTGCGTGCACTGCCCAAGTGCAAACACCCTGTAGGACTAGGAGCAAACCTCACCTTCACCATAATACCTCCATCCTTTCTCTATCGCCTGCTTGTTTATGTGCAAAACTTCCGCTCTGAGCAAAATCCTTTCCAGAGCAAAGAATGCGTTGTTTATGTCTATAATGTTCTTGTGCCTAATATAAGCCCCTAACATCACCATATTAGCCACTTGCTGGTTTCCCAACTTACCTCCTATCTCCGTGGCGGGAATTTTGATTACCTGAATATCCTCTCTCTCTATCGGCTTTTGCACCAGAGAGGAGTTGATAAACAAAACTCCTCCTTTCTCCACCCTCCTCTCAAATTTGATTAAAGAAGGGAGATTCATTACAATAGCGGTGCAGGCAATATCTACTAAAGGAGAGGAGATAGGTTCATCAGATATGATTACCATACAGTGCGCTGTTCCTCCGCGCATCTCTGCTCCATACTTGGGAATACAGGTCACTTTCTTTCCTGCGCACATCCCTGCCCAAGCAATAACCTTGCCCAAGGTTATTATCCCCTGCCCACCAAAGCCAGCACAAATAATCTTCTCTGTCATATCTCCTTTATCACCCCCAGAGGGAAATAGGGTATCATATATCTCTCTATCCATTGCATAGAATCTTTTGCAGATAATCTCCAATTTGTAGGACAAGGAGAGAGAATCTCTATCAGCGAAAATCCTCTATTTTCCATCTGAACCTTAAATGCTTTCTCTATCGCCTCCTTTGTCTTTCTGATGTTAGAAGGAGAATTTACTGCTACCCTCTCAATATACACTGCTCCGGGAAGAGTGGCAAGCAATTCACAAACTTTTAATGGATAACCGTCTTTCTCTGCCTTTCTCCCTAAAGGGGTGGTGCTGGT